>NZ_CP015880.1:3100000-3300000 GCF_000697965.2 Ensifer adhaerens
GGTCAAGCCGGATGAGGCCGTGCTCGCCCGCGTCGCCGAACTCGGCAAGCCGATCGAAGAGCTGCGCTCGAAGATCATCGCCAAGACCGAAGCACCGATCGACGGCTCGCGCGAGAATTGCCGCACCAAAGAGTGCGAAATGGGCAGCCTGCTCACCGACGCCATGCTCGACCGCGTCAAGGGCCAGGGTGTGACCATCGCCATCACCAACGGCGGCGGCCTGCGCGCCTCCATCGATGCCGGCGACGTTTCGATGGGCGAAGCCATTACGGTCCTGCCGTTCCAGAACACGGTTGCGACCTTCCAGATGAAGGGCGACGGCATTCGTGAAGCCCTGGAAAACGGTCTCAGCAAGCTCGAAGAAGGCGGCGGCCGTTTCCCGCAGGTGGCCGGCATGAAGTTCTCCTTCGACAAGTCGAAGCCGGTCGGCAGCCGCGTCGTCTCGGTCGAGGTGAAGGAAGGCGAGGCCTACGTCCCGCTCGATCCGGCCAAGACCTATTCGCTCGTCACCAACAACTACATGCGCAATGGCGGCGACGGCTACGACGTCTTCAAGGAGAAGGGTGAAAACGCCTACGACTACGGTCCGGGCCTCGAAACCGTGCTTGCCGACTACCTTGCCGCCCACCAGCCGTTCAAGCCCTATACCGACGGCCGCATCACCGAGGTCGCTTCGGCGGCCGGTGCGGCAACGGCCGAGCCGGCGGCGGACGCAAAGCCTGCTGCCGACGCCACGGCAGCCCAGCCGGCGGCAACGGCCGGCGGCACGGCGGCAGCGAGCGGCCCGCAGAAGCACGTGATCACCAAGGGCGACACGCTCTGGGATCTCGCCAAGGCCTTCTACGGCGAAGGCGCGCTCTGGAAGAAGATCTCCGACGCCAACGGCAAGCCGGCGCCGCGCCACCTGCATGTCGGCAAGGAACTGGAGATTCCGGCAAAGTAAGACAATTTGCCTCTACTTTCAGAGCCGGCGCGGCTTCCCCGCGCCGGCTTTTCTTTTTAGAAGGACTGGAAACCGAAGGAACGAAAGCGGCGTCCCGATACGGGGACCCGACGAGGATGAAGATGACCGATCAGCTTGCCGTGACCACCCCTGCCAACCACCCGTCCGTCAAATCCGGAAAGGTCGGTATCCTGCTGGTCAATCTCGGCACGCCTGATGGCACCGACTACACCTCGATGCGCCGCTACCTGAAGGAGTTTCTGACCGACCGCCGGGTGATCGAGTGGTCGCGACTGTTCTGGTACCCGATCCTGTTCGGCATCGTGCTCAACACCCGCCCCGGCAAGGTCGGCAAGGCCTATGAGACGATCTGGAACAGGGACTTGAACGAAAGCTACCTCCGGACCTACACCCGCAACCAGTCCGAACTGATGGCGAAGTCCTTCGCCGACCAGCCTAACGTCATCGTCGACTGGGGCATGCGCTACGGCCAGCCGTCGATCGCCTCGCGCATGGACGCACTGCAGAAGGCCGGCTGTGAACGCATTCTCGTCTTCCCGCTCTATCCGCAATATGCCGCCGCCACCACCGCCACCGTTAATGACAAGGCCTTCGAGGCGCTTCTGAAGATGCGCTGGCAGCCGGCACTGCGCACCGTTCCGCCCTACCACGACGATCCCGTCTACATCGACGCTCTGGCAACCTCGATCGAGCGTCACCTGGCGACGCTCGACTGGGAGCCGGAGGTGGTTCTGACCTCCTTCCACGGCATTCCGAAGAGCTATTTCGACAAGGGCGATCCCTACTACTGCCAGTGCCAGAAGACCGCGCGGCTTTTGCGCGAAAAGCTCGGCTGGTCGAAGGAGAAGCTGCAGGTCACCTTCCAGTCGCGCTTCGGGCCTGAGGAATGGCTGCAGCCCTATACCGACAAGACGGTCGAAAAACTTGCGCAGGACGGTGTCAAGCGCATTGCCGTCCTCAACCCGGGCTTCGTCTCCGACTGTCTGGAAACGTTGGAAGAGATCGCCGAGCAGGCGGCCGAAAGCTTCCATCACAATGGCGGCGAGAAGTTCACCCACATCCCCTGCCTGAACGACAGCGCCGAAGGCATGGCCGTGCTCGAACACGTCGTGCGCCGGGAGCTTGCCGGCTGGCTTTAATCGTCCCATCACCCCACTTGAACGGCGCGCTGGCCGCCAACTCAGGATGAAGGAGCCGCGCTCTTGCCCACCGGCGAGCGCGGCAATCTAACATTTTGAATTTACGCGCAATCCGCGGAAAAGCGATTCCGAAGGGAAACGGAATACGCTAGACTGCAGCCACAGGTCGAGATTGCAATTTAAGGGGGTAAGTCTTGGGCGGAATGGATATCGTCGTCATTGGCTTCGTGGTGCTCATCATCCTGGTCCTCTTCATGGGGATCAAGACGGTGCCGCAGGGCTACCGCTATACGATCGAGCGCTTCGGTCGCTACACCAAAACGCTGGAGCCGGGCCTCAATCTGATCGTGCCGTTCATCGACCGCATCGGCGCCAAGATGAACGTGATGGAACAGGTGCTCGACGTTCCGACCCAGGAAGTCATCACCAAGGACAATGCCAGCGTTTCGGCCGATGCCGTCGCCTTCTATCAGATCCTGAATGCGGCGCAGGCCGCCTACCAGGTGGCGCATCTGGAAAACGCCATCCTCAACCTGACGATGACCAACATCCGCTCGGTCATGGGTTCGATGGACCTCGACGAACTGCTCTCCAACCGTGATACGATCAACGACAGGCTGCTGCACGTCGTCGACGAAGCTGCCAGCCCCTGGGGCATCAAGATCACCCGCATCGAGATCAAGGATATCGCCCCGCCGAAGGATCTCGTCGATGCCATGGCGCGCCAGATGAAGGCCGAGCGCGAGAAACGCGCGCAGGTGCTCGAAGCCGAAGGCGCCAGAAACGCCCAGATCCTGCGCGCCGAAGGCGCCAAGCAGTCGGCGATCCTGCAGGCCGAGGGCCAGCGCGAAGCGGCGTTTCGTGACGCCGAAGCGCGCGAGCGCCTGGCCGAGGCAGAGGCGAAGGCAACCAAGATGGTCTCCGAGGCCATTGCGGCCGGCGACGTGCAGGCGATCAACTACTTCGTCGCCCAGAAGTACACCGAGGCACTCGCCTCGATCGGCACCGCCAACAACCAGAAGATCGTGCTGATGCCGATGGAAGCTTCCGCGCTGATCGGTTCACTCGGTGGCATCGGCGCCATCGCCAAGGAAGTCTTTGGCGACAGCCAGACGGCGCCAGCGACCCGCCCGCGCCAGTCGACGCCGCGCACCACGCCGGCTTTCCCGACCGATCCCGCGCAAGGGAAGTAGACGATGATCGAACGCGCCATTCAAGAACTCGGGCCCTGGAGCTGGTGGGTTCTGGGCTTCGTGCTTCTCGCCGCCGAGCTCATCGCCCCCGGCGTGTTCCTGATCTGGATCGGTGTCGCCGCCTTGGCAGTCGGCATCCTCTCCCTCATGCTTTGGGAGGTCGGCTTCTGGACGTGGCAGGTCCAGCTCGTGCTGTTCGCGCTGCTCTCGGTGGCGGCCGTTCTCCTTGGCCGCCGCTTCGTTCTCTCCACATCCGAGACCACCGACGAGCCGCTTTTGAACCAGCGCGCCGAAAGCCTCGTCGGCCGCACCGCGGTCCTGGAAAAACCGATCGCCGAAGGCCGAGGGCGCATCCGGCTCGACGACACGTTCTGGGTCGTTGAGGGACCGGACCTGCCGGCCGGTACAAGAGTGCGCGTCGTTTCCACCCACGGCCGCAACCTGACCGTCGAAAGTGTAACCGCAAGCGGCTGATGCCACGACGTTTTTTCCGTTTGGAAACGATTGATTAACCACGTCGCTTTACGGTTGCGAAAGGATTGCAATCAGGCTCGTGGACAAACGGCATATGGTGCCAGGCTCATCTCGCTCGATCAAAGGAGGCGCGCGGCGTTCGACGTCGCTGGCGTTGCTGCTGGCCGGCACGGCGATGCTTGCCCCCGCATCCTTGAACGCCCAGACCGCCACGACCGCTCCCGCCACCGCTCCGACGACGACCACCTATGGCGCGGGCACAGCGCCTTCAGCCGTTCCGGCCGCGACGCCCGCAATCACCGATCCGCAGACCACCGGCGCCGTCAGCGCTGACGACCCGACCCCGGCCTCTAACGAGGATTACCTTCGCCTGAACCAGCGCGAGCCGACGATCGACGGTCTGCGGTTGCGGACCGACAACCCCGAATACGATCGCGCCCCGGGCATCCGAATCGGCACCTTCACGCTGCGCCCCAGCGTCAGCGAGACCATCAACCACGAATGGCGCAAGGACGGCGACACCAAGACCAACCGCGGCTATCTCGAAACCGGAATCCGCGGCACCTTGACCTCGGACTGGTCGCGGCATCAGCTGACCGTCACCGGCGAAGGCGTGTTGCAGAACAACATCTCCGGCGAGGGCGAGGAAGAGCCCCGCGCCAATGTCGATGCGGAACTGCGGCTCGATCTCTGGGACGAAACGATCGCCCGTCTGCGCGCCGGCTACAGTTTCGAGCGCGAGGACGCCGACGACCCGAACGCGATCTCCAACGCCAAAAACCAGTCCGCGGTCAACACCTACCGCCTCGGCGCGGCCGTTGAGCGTGATTTCGGTCTGATCCGCGGCTCGGTCGGCATCGATTTCGACCGGCGCACCTATGGTGATGTCGAACTCGAAAACGGCACGAACCTTTCGGTCAAGTATCGAAACCGCAACACCGGTGTGCTCACGGCCCGCGTCGGCTACGAACTGTCGCCGGCATTGATCCCGTTCCTCGAAGCCTCCGTCGGCAAGTCGCTCTACGATCTGCGCGAAGATCCGCTCGGTTTCGAACGCTCCTATCAGACCTATGCCGCACGCGGCGGTATCGAGCTCGACCTCGGCGAGAAACTCTATGGCGAGCTCGGCCTCGGCTACGAAACCTACAATTTCGAGGATGAACGGCTTGGCGAACTCCGCGGCCTGTCGGTCGATGGCCGCCTCAACTGGTCGCCGCAACGCGGCACCGACGTGCTCTTCGCCGTGTCGACCGACCTCAACCCGTCAACGACGCCCGGCGACGCTGGTTCGATCGACTACAACCTCACCAACATCATCACCCACCAGATGCGCTCGGATCTCGTCGCGCGCCTGACGAATAGCCTGACGCTGCGCAACTACCCCTCGAACGCCCGCTCGTCGGACGAGACCACCTGGCGCACCGGCGCCGGCCTCACCTACGACATCAACCGCTACCTGGCGCTGACGGGCGACGTCAGCTACGAGCGCACCACCCGCGATCAGGGCGACACCACCGACATCACCCGCGTCGGCGTCGGGTTGACGCTGCGCCGCTGAGGCAATCCCATTATCCAGATAAAAAAAGGCCGCGCCCGATGGACGCGGCCTTTCTTGCCTTCGAGAAGAGAAAGCCGATTACTTCAGGCTGCCGAGCAGGCTCTTCAGCGGGCCTTCGACGGTCGGACGGATATCGCCACGCTCGAGCGCGAAGGCGACGTTGGCCAGGATGAAGCCGTCCTTGGCGCCACAGTCGTAGGTATCGCCACGGAAGTGGTAAGCGGCGAACTGCTGGTTGTCGGAAAGCTTGAGCATGCCGTCGGTCAGCTGGATCTCGTTGCCGGCGCCGCGCTCCTGCTTTTCGAGAATCGGGAAGATCTCCGGCTGCAGGATGTAGCGGCCGTTGATGAAGAAGTTGGAGGGGGCAGTGCCCGGTGCTGGCTTCTCGACCATCTTGGTGATCTTGAAACCTTCGCCGACCTTGTCGCCGACGCCGACGATGCCGTATTTGTGCGCCTGGTCCGGCGCGCATTCCTCAACCGCGATGACGTTGCCGCCGCTCTGCTCATAGAGCTCGACCATGCCCTTCAGGCAGCCCTTCTCACCCTTCATGATCATGTCGGGCAGGAGCAGCGCGAAGGGCTCGTTGCCGACGAGTTCACGGGCGCACCAGACCGCGTGGCCAAGGCCGAGCGGCGCCTGCTGGCGGGTGAAGCTGGTGGTGCCGGCCTTCGGCAGGATGCCGTCGAGCAGCGCGATCTCGGCCTTCTTGTTGCGCTCGCGCAGCGTCTGGTCGAGCTCGACCTGAATGTCGAAATAGTCCTCGATGACAGCCTTGCTGCGTCCGGTCACGAAGATCAGATGCTCGATCCCGGCTTCCAGCGCTTCGTCGACCACATATTGAATGACCGGCTTGTCCACCACCGTCAGCATTTCCTTCGGCACGGCCTTGGTCGCCGGCAGGAAACGGGTGCCCAGTCCTGCGACCGGGAACACGGCTTTGCGGACTTTACGCTTGTCGGTCATCGATACCTCCTTGAAAGGATTTCACTCATAACTCTTGCCGAATGGTCCTGGACGTCAATCCGTCCCGAACCATACAGCGCTCCGTAATGGAGCCGCAATCTCTATGCCGTCAGCTGAACACAGCATGAACCGACGAAACAAATGCATATGCGAACTCCACGACCAAGGCTTGACATTTTCTGTGGCCGAAGACGCCACCACATTTTCATGGTAAAGGGTTTGTTGACCACGTTTCTGTAGATTCGTTGCAATCCGGCAATGCAACAAGCGCGGCCGGATCCGAAACAGGAGCCGCCGACGACTGCCCCCACCGTCCAGGCTGGCCCCAGACTGCCACCTTGCGGAGTGATTCGGGCCATGACGGCCGAAGCTCCGCAGAGAAACGGAACCGACAGCTGATGATCAGAAACCGCAGGACGTTTTTCCGTCATATCGCAGCCGCCCTCGTCCTATCCGCCGCCACGCTCGGCACCGCACCTGCGCGCGCCGATACCGGGTTCCAGAACTGGATCAACGAGTTTTACGCGACCGCCGCCCAGGCCGGCATCACCAAGTCAACCTACCGCCAGGCCTTTGCCGGCGTAAAGTCGCCCGACCAGACGGTGATCGACAAGGCCAACTACCAGCCGGAGTTCAAGCACAAGATCTGGGAATATATCGATTCCCGCGTGAACCCCTACACCAAGCGCGTCGGCCAGGAGATGGCGACCAAGCACGCCCGCACGCTGAACGCGCTGGAGAAACACTTCGGCGTCGACAAGACCATTCTTCTGGCCATCTGGTCGATGGAGTCCAACTACGGCGCAGTGCTGGAGAAGGATGACCGCCTGCACTACGTGCCGCGCGCGCTGGCAACCCTTGCCTATGCGGATCCGAAGCGGTCGAACTATGCCAAGAAGCAGCTGATCGCAGCACTCAAGATCCTGCAGAAGGGCGACATCACGCCGCGCGAGCTGACCGGCTCCTGGGCGGGTGCCATGGGCCACACCCAGTTCATCCCGACGAGCTACCTGCTCTATGCAGTCGATGCGGATGGAAACGGTCACCGCGACATCTGGAACTCCGTGCCGGACGCGCTGGCGACCGCCGCCAACCTCCTGAAGAAGAATGGCTGGCAACCGGGCGAGACCTGGGGCTACGAGGTCGCCCCGCCGGCAAATGCCGCGAAATATTCCGGCCAGACGAAGACGCTCAAGGAATGGGCGTCGCTCGGTTTTGCCCGGCCGAACGGCAAGGGCTTCCGCAACGGCAGCACCCGCGCCGAACTCAAGCTGCCGAGCGGGGGCCAGGGCCCCGGCTTCCTGATGACCAAGAACTTCTTCGTCATCAAGCGCTACAACGCCTCGGACAGCTACGCGCTTGGCGTCGGCCTGCTCGCCGACCAGATCGCCGGCTACCAGGGCATGCAGCAGCGCTGGCCGCGTCCGGACGGTTCGCTTGATATCAGCGAGAAGTTCGAGCTGCAGAACCGGCTGAAGGAGCTCGGCTACTACAGCGGCGAAGTCGACGGCAATTTCGGCTCCGGCTCCAAGGCCGCGATCCAGGCGTTCCAGTCGAAGAACGGACTGGCGCCGGACGGAGAGCCGACCCAGATGCTGCTGCGGGCGCTCCGCAACTAGCAGGTTCGAAACGGTTTCGCGATCTGAGTATCCGTGAGATACAATAGGGCAAGCGCGCTGCACCCCGTGCGGCGCGCTGAAACTTTTGCGCGGCAAGGCCGCCCGAATACGCGATGAACGGGGCAGAAAGCAGATGATCAGCAAACGCCGCAGGCAAGTTGGCCGAACGCCGTTCGGGATTGCGACGATCTGCATCGCCCTTGTGGCGATGCTCACCGTCAGCCTTTTTGCGAGCTTTGCCGAAGCGCAGGAACGGGTGCAGCGGCGCACTCTGTTCCAGATGCTTTTCGGCGGGCTGACCCGCGAACGGCCGACCTATGCAGATCGCGACTATTATCCCGAACAACCGCGCCCGAAGCGCCAGCGCCAGCCGCAGCAGCGACAGAAGGGCCAGGGCCAACAGAAGCAGAAGCCGAAGGTCGCCGACACCCCTGCCCCGGCGCCGGTGGTGGTGGAGAAAGCGCCAGATGCCAAGAAGGTGCTCGTCGTCGGCGACTTCATGGCCGGCAGCCTCGGCGACGGCTTGAAGACCGCCTTCGAGATGACGCCCGGCATCACCATCGAGACGCGGGCGAACGGCTCGTCCGGCCTCGTGCGCGAGGACTATTTCAATTGGCCGGGCACGCTGCCGGGCTATGTCGGCGACGTGAAGCCGTCGGTCATCATCATCAGCCTCGGCGCCAACGATCGCCAGCAGATGCAGATCGGCAGCACCAAGGAGAAGTTCCGCTCCGACCTTTGGACGGAAGAATATCGCAAGCGTGTCAACGCGCTGGCAGCCCTTGCGCGCAAGGAAAAGCTGCCGGTTCTCTGGGTCGGCATGCCGCCGTTCCAGTCGGCCGCGATGACCGCCGACATGGTCACCTTCAACGGCATCTATCGCGAGGAGATCGAGAAGGTCGGCGGACAGTTCGTCGACATCTGGGACGGCTTCGTCGATGAGGGCGGCAAGTTCGTTCTGACCGGCTCCGATATCAACGGCCAGCAGGTGCGCCTGCGCGGCGCCGACGGCGTCAACCTCACCAAGGCCGGCAAGCGCAAGCTTGCCTTCTACGTCGAGAAGGACATCCGTCGGCTGCTCGGCGATGCCGCCGCCACCGACAAGAACGTGCCGGGCGCCGACGAGCTCAAGGACCTGGTGGTGACCGCACCGCTCGGCAACGAGGATATCGTCAAGACCCAGCCGATCGGGCTGACCGATCCGGCGCTGGATGGCGCCGCGTCCCTGCTCGGCAGCGCCGCACCGGACAAGGGCAACGGCAAGAGCCCACGCGACCTGCTGGTTGGCAAGGGTGACGTCGCCGCCGCTCCGGCCGGCCGCGTCGATGACTTCCGCCTCTCGAAGCCAAACACGGTCATCAGCAAGCCGGTGATCCGCAACTAGGCCGACGATCCCCATTCAGCCTTCTGGCACACCATGAAAAAAGCCCCGCATCGCTGCGGGGCTTTTTTCATGCTTGGGAGTAATGCCTTAGCGCGGCAGCGTGGTCGAACCCATCAGCGCCTCGTCGATCGCACGTGCCGCCTGGCGGCCTTCGCGGATCGCCCAGACGACGAGCGACTGGCCTCGGCGCACGTCGCCGGCCGTCCAGAGCTTGTCGACCGAGGTCTTGTAGTCGCGCTCGTTGGCGACGACGTTGGTCGAGCCGCGGCGGTCGGTGTTGAGCGTCAGCTTGTCGCCGAGGTCCTTGATCACGCTGTTGGTGAAGGGACCACTGAAACCGATGGCGATGAAGGCAAGATCCGCCTTGATGATGAACTCCGTGCCGGCGACCGGCTTGCGGCGATCATCCACCTGGCAGCACTTCACGCCGGTCAGGTTGCCGTCCTCGTCGCCGATGAACTCAAGGGTCGCCACCTGGAACTCGCGGATGGCGCCTTCGGCCTGGCTCGAAGAGGTGCGCATCTTCGTCGCCCAAAACGGCCAGACGGCGAGCTTGTCTTCCTTTTCCGGCGGCTGCGGACGGATGTCGAGCTGGGTCACCTTGACGGCGCCCTGGCGGAAAGCGGTGCCGACACAGTCGGACGCGGTATCACCACCGCCGACGACGACGATATGCTTGCCGCCGGCAAGGATCGGCTGCGACGGCCAGCCGACGCTGTCGATGTTCTCGCGGCCGACGCGGCGGTTCTGCTGGACGAGATAGGGCATCGCGTCATGCACGCCGGCGAACTGGACGCCGGGGATGCCCGCGTCGCGCGGGGTCTCGGAGCCGCCGCAGTAGAGCACGGCGTCATGCTCGTCGAGCAGGCGCTGCATCGGAACGTCGACGCCGACATTGATGCCGCAGTGGAAAGTGACGCCTTCGCCGCGCATCTGGTCGACGCGGCGATCGATGAAGTTCTTCTCCATCTTGAAGTCCGGGATGCCGTAGCGCAGCAGGCCGCCGGGCTTGGTTTCGCGCTCGTAGACGTGCACCTCGTGGCCGGCGCGGGCAAGCTGCTGGGCCGCGGCCATACCGGCAGGTCCCGAGCCGATGATCGCGACCTTCTTGCCGGTCTTGGTGACGGCCGGCTGCGGCACGATATAGCCCATTTCATAGGCCTTGTCGGCGATCGCCTGTTCGACGGTCTTGATCGCGACCGGGGTGTCTTCGAGGTTCAGCGTGCAGGCTTCCTCGCACGGCGCCGGGCAGACGCGGCCGGTGAATTCCGGGAAGTTGTTGGTCGAATGCAGGTTGCGGATCGCCTCGTCCCAGTTGCCGTTGTAGACGAGATCGTTCCAGTCCGGGATCTGGTTGTGCACCGGGCAGCCGGTCGGGCCGTGGCAATAGGGGATGCCACAGTCCATGCAGCGAGCAGCCTGCTTCTGCACTTCCGGTTCTGACATCGGAATGGTGAATTCGCGAAAATGGCGGATGCGGTCGGACGCCGGCTGGTACTTTGCCACTTGCCGGTCGATCTCGAGAAATCCAGTTACCTTACCCATCGTTTCATCCTGAAAGCTGTGCGTCTGAACAGGCGCTTTTTGCGAGCGCGCGTGAGGGGCCCCCGAACCGATCTGTGATGAACCGGGAGCCTTGGTCACCGGGGCCTCCTATTCGGCCGCCTCTGCCATTTTCATGCGTTCCATATCCTCGAGCGCACGGCGGTACTCGACCGGCATGACCTTGCGGAATTTCGGCCGATAATCCGTCCAGTGATCGAGGATCTCCTTCGCCCGGGGCGAACCCGTGTGGTGAAGGTGGTTGGAGATGAGCTGATAAAGCCGCTCCTCGTCGTGGCGCGTCATGTCGCCCGACACGTCGACCATGCCCTTGTGCATGATGTCGCCGCCGTGGTGGTGCAGCTTCTCCAGCATGTCGTCCTCTTCCGGAACCGGTTGCAGCTCGACCATCGCCATGTTGCAGCGACGGGCGAAATCGCCTTCCTCGTCGAGCACATAGGCGACACCGCCCGACATGCCGGCCGCAAAGTTGCGCCCCGTTCCGCCGAGCACGACGACGACGCCGCCGGTCATGTATTCGCAGCCGTGGTCACCCACGCCCTCGACGACCGCGACCGCGCCGGAGTTGCGCACTGCGAAACGTTCGCCGGCAACGCCGTTGAAGTAGCACTCGCCCGAGATCGCGCCGTAAAGCACGGTGTTGCCGACGATGATCGATTCTTGCGGAACGATCGTCGCATTTTCCGGCGGCCGGACAATGATGCGACCGCCCGAAAGACCCTTGCCGACATAGTCGTTACCGTCACCCACGAGATCGAAGGTGATGCCGCGTGCGAGGAACGCGCCGAAGGACTGGCCAGCCGTGCCCTTGAGGGTCACGTGGATGGTGTCGTCCTTCAGGCCCTTGTGGCCCCAGCGCTTGGCAAGAGCACCGGCAAGCATCGCGCCGGCCGAACGGTCGACGTTCTTGATCTCGGCTTCGATCTTGACCGGAGCCTTGGTTTCGAGCGCGACCGCCGCTTCCTTGATCAGCTTGCGATCGAGAACATCGTCGATCGGGTGCTGCTGGCGCGTGGTCCAGTAGGTCTCTTCCTTTTTGGCTTCCACCTTGTGGAAGATCTTCGAGAAGTCGAGGCCGTTGGCCTTCCAGTGCGCAAGCGCACTGTCCTTTTCGAGCAGTTCCGAAGCGCCGACGATGTCGTTGAGCTTCCTGACGCCGAGCGACGCCAGGATCTCGCGCACTTCCTCGGCCACGAAGAAGAAGTAGTTGATGACGTGCTCGGCCGTGCCCTTGAAGCGCTTGCGCAGCACCGGATCCTGGGTCGCAACGCCGACGGGACAGGTGTTGAGGTGGCACTTGCGCATCATGATGCAGCCGGCGGCGATCAGCGGTGCGGTGGCGAAGCCGAATTCGTCGGCACCGAGCAGCGCGCCGATGATGACGTCGCGACCGGTCTTCAGACCACCATCGACCTGAAGGGCGACGCGCGAACGCAGGCCGTTCAGCACCAGCGTCTGCTGGGTCTCGGCAAGACCGATTTCCCAGGGGCTGCCTGCGTGCTTCAGCGAGGTGAGCGGCGAAGCGCCGGTACCGCCGTCGAAGCCGGCGACAGTGATATGGTCGGCACGCGCCTTGGCAACGCCGGCGGCAACCGTGCCGACGCCGACTTCCGAGACGAGTTTGACCGAAACGTCGGCTTCCGGATTGACGTTCTTCAGATCGTAGATCAGCTGCGCCAGGTCTTCGATCGAGTAGATGTCATGGTGCGGCGGCGGCGAAATCAGGCCGACGCCCGGGGTCGAATGCCTAGTCTTGGCAACCGTCGCATCGACCTTGTGGCCGGGCAGCTGCCCGCCTTCACCGGGCTTGGCCCCTTGCGCCACCTTGATCTGCAGCATATCGGCATTGACCAGGTACTCGGTGGTCACGCCGAAGCGGCCGGACGCGATCTGCTTGATCGCCGAGCGTTCCGGGTTCATCGAACCATCGGGCAGCGGCAGGTAGCGGTCGCTTTCCTCGCCCCCTTCGCCGGTGTTCGACTTGCCGCCGATCCGGTTCATGGCAATCGCCAGCGTCGTATGTGCCTCGCGGCTGATCGAGCCGAAGGACATGGCCCCGGTCGAGAAGCGCTTGACGATATCGACGGCCGGTTCGACCTCGTCGACCGAGATCGGCTTGCGGCCAAGGGCTTCGGCGCTCTTGATCGTGAACAGGCCACGGATGGTGTTCATGCGCAGCGCCGAGTTGTTCACCATCTCGGCGAACTCGCGGTAGCGGTCCTCTGCGTTGCCACGAACGGCGTGCTGCAGCGAGGCGATCGCGTCCGGCGTCCAGGCATGGCTTTCGCCGCGCATGCGGAAGGCATATTCGCCACCGATATCGAGCGAGTTGGCGAGAACCGGGTCGGCGCCGAAGGCCGCCTTGTGGCGGGCGACGGTTTCGGCGGCGATCTCTTCGAGGCCGATGCCTTCGATCGTCGTCGCCGTGCCGAAGAAGAACTGGTCGACAAGCTTCGACGACAGGCCGACGGCGTCGAAGATCTGCGCGCCACAATAGGACTGGTAGGTCGAGATGCCCATCTTGGACATGACCTTGAGGATGCCCTTACCGACGGCCTTGATGTAGCGGTAGACCACTTCGCTGCCGTCGACTTCCTTGGGGAACTCGCCACGCTTGTGCATGTCGGTGAGCGTATCGAAGGCGAGATAGGGGTTGATCGCCTCGGCGCCGTAGCCGGCGAGCAGGCAGAACTGATGCACTTCGCGCGGTTCGCCGGATTCAAGCACGATGCCGACCGACGTGCGCAGACCCTTGCGGATCAGGTGGTGGTGCACGGCCGCGGTCGCGAGCAGCGCCGGGATAGCCACGCGGTCCGGTCCGACCTGGCGGTCCGACAGAACGATGATGTTGTAGCCGCCCTTCACCGCCGCTTCCGCACGTTCGCAGAGCCGGTCGAGCATTTCCGGCATGCCTTCGGCGCCGCGCGAAATGTCATAGGTAAAGTCGAGCGTCTTGGTGTCGAAACGATCCTCGGTGTGACCGATCGAGCGGATCTTTTCGAGATCGCCGTTGGTTAGGATCGGCTGGCGCACCTCGAGCCGCTTGGCATGCGCCATGCCCTCGTGGTCGAGGATGTTCGGACGCGGACCGATGAAGGAGACGAGGCTCATCACCAGCTCCTCGCGGATCGGGTCGATCGGCGGGTTGGTGACCTGCGCAAAGTTCTGCTTGAAATAGGTGTAAAGCAGCTTGCGCTTGTCCGACATCGCCGAGATCGGCGTGTCGGTGCCCATCGAGCCGATCGCTTCCTGGCCGGTCGTCGCCATCGGCGACATCAGGATCTTGGTGTCTTCGAGCGTGTAGCCAAAGGCCTGCTGGCGATCGATCAGGGAAACGTCACGGCGGAGCGCACGCGGCTCCACCGGCTTCAGCTCCTCGAGGATCAGCTGGGTGTCTTCGAGCCACTTGCTGTAGGGGTGCTTTTGCGCGAGCGAGGACTTCACCTCCTCGTCGGAGATGATGCGGCCCTGTTCCATATCGATGAGCAGCATCTTGCCCGGCTGCAGGCGCCACTTCTTGACGATCTTGTCTTCGTCGACCGGCAGCACGCCGGCTTCCGACGCGAGGATGACGCGGTCGTCCGAGGTGACGATGTAGCGGGCCGGACGCAAACCGTTGCGGTCGAGCGTCGCACCGACCTGGCGACCGTCGGTAAAGGCGACAGCTGCCGGACCGTCCCACGGCTCCATCAGCGCTGCGTGGTATTCGTAGAACGCCTTTCGCTCAGGCGACATCAACTGGTTGCCGGCCCACGCCTCGGGGATCAGCATCATGACGGCATGCGACAGCGAATAGCCGCCCTGCACCAGGAACTCGAGTGCGTTGTCGAAGCAGGCGGTGTCCGACTGGCCTTCGTAGGAGATCGGCCAGAGCTTGGAGATGTCGTCGCCGAAGAGCGGCGAGGAAACCGAGGCCTGGCGCGCTGCCATCCAGTTGACGTTGCCGCGCAGCGTGTTGATTTCGCCGTTGTGGGCGACCATGCGGTAGGGATGGGCGAGCTTCCACGACGGAAACGTGTTGGTCGAGAAGCGCTGGTGAACGAGCGCCACCGCACTTTCGAAGCGCGGGTCGGACAGATCCTTGTAATAGGCGCCGACCTGGTAAGCGAGGAACATGCCCTTGTAGACGATCGTCGAGGACGACAGCGACACGGGGTAGAAGTTGCTCTCCTCGCCCTTGTATTCGTCATAGATGCGGTTGGAGATCACCTTGCGCAGCGTGAAGAGACGGCGCTCGAACTCCGGGTTCGTGGCGGCGTCACGGCCGGCACCGATGAAGATCTGGACATGGCGCGGCTCGGTCGCGGCGATTTCCGGCGCCTTCGACAGCGACGCGTTGTCGACGGGCACGTCGCGGTAGCCGATGAGCACCTGGCCCTCTTCGGTGACGACGTCCTTGATCACCTGCTTGAAGTGTTCGACGAGCGCATCGTCCTGCGGCATGAAGATGTGGCCGACGGCATATTCGCCCGCCTTCGGCAGGGTGATGCCCTGCTTGGCCATCTCCTCGCGGAAGAAACGGTCGGGAATCTGCACGAGGATGCCCGCGCCATCTCCCATCAGCGGGTCGGCGCCGACGGCACCACGGTGCGTCAGGTTTTCGAGCATGAAGAGGCCATCGCGCACGATCTGGTGCGACTTCTGACCCTTCATATGGGCGACGAAGCCGACACCGCAGGCGTCATGTTCGTTGCGCGGATCGTAGAGCCCCTGTTTTCGCGGCAGGCCAGTCGGGAATGCGGGCGTTTTTTCAGCCGTCGCAACGCTGTGTGCGAGGTTGAGCCCAGATTGCTGTGATGGCGAATGATCCGTCATCGTTTTCCCTCCTGTTGAACCCGGCACCGCCGGGCATGGCACCGCCCGCGCATGACTCTTCGTTGCGTGCAAAGACACGCCGAAAAGCCGGGGCACTCATCGTCTCATGATCCTGATCAGGTCGCAAATAAGCACGGCATCATCAGGCACTGATGTCTGCGACCATCCTGACGGCAGGCGATAACAACCGGATGAAATCCGGCCAATCCTCCCGCTTCGCACGCCGGATGCCACTTTTTTAGGCACTCACGGCGATTGTTCCGGTCCCTAGACCGAAATAGGACAGCAAACCTGTCCTATTTCATGTGCTCTATGCCAGAAACCACCCCCCTCTGCAAGAGGCATATCAGCAAATAATGGAGAAGATTTTGCCGAACATTGCCGGAAATTTCCGGCTTTTATAATTAAATTACGGCATATCGTCGTTTTCTTCATTTTGGTTTCAAACTGGTCTCCTGTTGGCCTTTCGGCCGCTGACCGTGATTGATCCGGCTATAAACTCGGCTAAGGTCGGCAAAAGCCGTCGAATTGACGGTGAAACAGGGTGAGAAGTGATGATTTTTTCGTCTGATAACTGGGCTGGCGCCCATCCCGCGATTGCCGAAAGCCTGATGGCCCATGCCGGCGGCTACGCGTCGGCCTATGGCACCAGCGAGCTTGACCGGAAGGTGGAGAAGAAGTTCGCGGACATCTTCGAAAGGGACGTCGCCGTCTTCTTCGTCGGCACCGGAACAGCCGCCAATTCGCTGGCACTGGCAACAGCCAACCGCGCCGGCGGCGTCGCCTTCTGCCATCGCGAGGCCCATGTCATCGCCGACGAATGCGGCGCGCCCGAATTCTTTTCGCATGGCGCCCGACTGAAACCCGTCGACGGACCGCGGGGCAAGATGGAGGCCTCCCGCCTTGAAGCCGAGATCCGGCGCTTCCCGCTCGATAACGTCCATGGCGGCCAGCCCAGTGCGGTATCGCTGACGCAGGCGACGGAAAGCGGCACGGTCTATTCGCTCGCCGAAATCGAAGCGATCTCGGCCGTCGCCAAGGGACACAGGCTGCCGCTGCACATGGATGGTGCGCGCTTCGCCAACGCGCTGGTCAGCCTCGACGTAACGCCCGCCGAAATGACCTGGAAGCGCGGCGTCGACCTCGTCTCCTTCGGCGGCACCAAGAACGGCTGCTGGTGCGCCGAGGCGCTGGTGCTGTTCGACCTCTCCAAGGCCCACGAGATGCACTTCCTGCGCAAGCGCTCCGCCCAGCTTTTCTCCAAGTCGCGTTTCGTCTCGGCGCAGTTCGACGCCTATTTCGCCGGCGATCTCTGGCTGAATCTCGCCCGTCACGCCAACGCCATGGCCACACGCCTGGCCGAGGGCATTGCCGCCGCAAAGACGAGCCGGCTTGCCTGGCAGGCCGATGCCAACGAGGTCTTCGCCATCATCAACAAGGATGTGGCGGCGAAGCTCAGGCAGGATGGCGCCGTCTTCTACGACTGGCCAGTGCCGCACGACCTCGAGGGCAAGCTTGCTAAGAACGAGGGCCTCTATCGCCTCGTCACCAGCTTTGCGACCAAGGCCGAGGACGTCGACCGCTTCGTCGCCAGCTGCTGAGCAGTATCGGTATCAGCCCTGCCTTCAAGACTGCCCTTGCAGGGTCCTCAGATTGGCGAGGATTTCGACCGAGAGCGCCGCACTCAGCTTTCGGTCGACGCCCTTGCTCGGCACCAGCACGAATTCCACGTCTTCGAGCGGCGGCAGGAGCCCGGCCGGGATTTCCTTCAGCCCCGAGGGCACCATGCTGCGCGGCTGCACGAGCACGCCCATGCCGGCACGGGCCGCCGCCGTCAGGCCGCTGAGGCTGCCACAAGTGCATACGATCCGCCACGGCAGACGGTGACGGTCGAGCACTTCGAGCGCGACGCTGCGGGTGATGCTCGGCGGCGGAAAGGCGATCAGCGGCAGCACCTTGTCGCGCTTGATCCTCTCGGGATCGCGCGCGAGCCAAACCAGCGGTTCGCGATAGACGAGCTCGCCTCTGAGGTCGCCGAGCCTGCGCTTGGCAAGCACCAGATCGATCTCGCCATTGTCCTGCATCTGGTAGAGCACGCCGCTCAAGGCCACCGTGAGTTCCAGATCGACCGACGGATGCGCGCGGACGAAGTCTTCCAGCACCGCCGGCAGCCGGCTCATGACGAAGTCCTCGGAGACCCCGAGGCGGAGACGGCCGCGCAAACTGCTTTCGGCAAACAGCGCCCGGACCTCGCCGTCGATCGCCAGCATCGAGCGCGCGTGGGCAAGCAGCGCCTGCCCGTCTGCCGTCAGCGAAACGCGGTGCGTATCGCGGTCGACGAGCGTGCGTCCGAGCGAGGCTTCGAGCCGCTGGATATGCTGGCTGACCGTCGATTGCCCGAGCGATAGTTTTTCCGCCGCAAGCGTGAAGCTGCCCATCTGTTCGAGGGCGACGAAACTGCGCAACTGCACGAGATCCAACATAGCTCATCTCATTTCGTGATAACTGTTATTCCTTGCATCCTGCTTCACAATGAGCGATCCCCGCAAGACGTTCGTTAACGAGCAAGTGAGCTGATATGCGCCGCTACCTTCCCGATACCTTCACGATCCTGCTTCTGGCGACGGTGCTGCTTGCATCCGTCCTGCCGATCCATGGCGAGGCAACCGAATGGTTCGGATTGGCGACGAAGGTGGCTGTCGGCATGGTCTTCTTCCTACACGGCGCGCGCCTGTCGCGCGACGTGGTGATCGCCGGCATCCTGCACTGGCGCCTGCACCTGACGATCCTTGCCTCGACCTTCGTGCTCTTCCCGCTGATCGGCCTTGCGATCGGCTTCGTGCCGGATTCGATCCTGCCGCAGTCGCTCTATACCGGCATCCTCTTCCTCTGCGTGCTGCCCTCGACGGTGCAGTCGTCGATCGCATTCACTTCCATGGCCGGTGGCAATGTGCCGGCCGCGATCTGCTCGGCGTCGGCCTCCAACATTTTCGGCATGTTCCTGACGCCGCTGCTCGTCGGGTTGCTGTTTTCCGCCGGCGGCCATGGCACCGTCACGCTCGATGCGGTCAAGCAGATCCTGCTGCAGCTGCTTGCCCCCTTCGTCATCGGCCAGATGCTGCAGCCCGTGATCGGCAACTGGATCCGCGCCCGCAAGGGACTGTTGGCGCCGGTCGATCGCGGCTCGATCCTGATGGTCGTCTACCTCGCCTTCAGCCAGGCGGTCACCTCCGGCCTGTGGCAGACGTTTTCTCTGACCGATCTCGGCGTGCTCGTCGTCATCGAAATCGTCATGCTGGCACTCGTGCTTGCCGTCACCATGTATGGCAGCCGCCTGCTCGGTTTCGACAAGGCCGACGAGATCGCGATCACCTTCTGCGGCTCGAAGAAGAGCCTTGCGAGCGGTGTCCCCATGGCAAGCGCCATCTTCGCCGGCCAGAACATCGGCGCGATCGTGCTGCCCGTCATGCTGTTTCACCAGATCCAGCTGATGGCCTGCGCGGTGATTGCACAGCGCTATGCAGCAAGGAAAGCGGCGGCTTCCGCCATGCCGGTACCGGCCCAGCCCTGATTGATCCGACAACAAAAAACGGCGCCCGTAGAGGACGCCGTTCTTTGTGGGAGGTCTATTTCATGCCCTGTTCGGGCGTGATGTTCAGAGGGTCTGAGCCTCGATCTGCTTCGGCTGCGATGCGACCGACGCGATCTCGATCCGGCGGGGCTTGGCGGCTTCCGGGATCTCGCGGGTAAGATCGATGTGCAGCAAGCCATTCTTCAGCGAAGCGGACTTGATCTCCACGTGATCGGCGAGCTGGAAGCGGCGCTCGAAGGCGCGCTTGGCAATGCCGCGATGGAGAAACTGGCTTTCTTCGCCCTTGTCCTCGGCCTTTTCGCCCTTGACCGTCAGCGTGTGTTCACGCGCCTCGATCGAAAGCTCGCTCTCGTCGAAACCGGCAACGGCCATGGTAATGCGGTAGGCGTTTTCGCCGGTGCGCTCGATGTTGTAGGGCGGATAGGTCTGGGCTTCACCCGGCTGGCCGAGGCTGTCGAGCATGGTGAACAGGCGGTCGAATCCGACGGTGGAGCGGTAAAGGGGAGAGAAATCGAAGTGACGCATGGTGTCCTCCTTGGAGCAACTTTTGCGATGTCTGGTCGGCCACCCCATTCTGGCAGTGGCAAGACCGGTGAACGGACCCGTCTTCGGCGCCCGTGACCCTGATTTGGGGAGGCGATTTGACGACTTCAAGACGCCCCCGCCGACGATTTTTCCGTGAACCCGACATGAACGCCGGCTTCGGCTTCCGTTCAGCCCGGCGGGACTAAAACAAAATCCTGGGCCGCAACGCCCAGGCTGAAGTGACATGTCCCTTCCCCTTCAGCGGCCGGAAACGGTGATCGTCCGGATTTCACCCACCGTTTCCGGCTTTTTTCTTTGACGGCGAAGACGCTGCCGCCTATCCCTTGATGCTACCGATCAACACGCTTTCACCTCCGGCCACGACCCCATGAGCTCGATCCTCCACGCGACACCGGACAATCCGATCCCGGACAATCATGTCGCTGGCTTTTTCGATGGCATCGGCGGCCGCAAGATCCGCTATGCGATCTTCAAGACGAAGCAGCCGGTGGCGCGCGGCACGGTCGTTCTGCTGCAGGGCCGCAACGAATCGATCGAGAAGTACTTCGAGACGATTGCCGATCTGACTGCGGCCGGCCTCTGGGTCGCCACCTTCGACTGGCGCGGCCAGGCCGGCTCCGAGCGGCTGCTGGCGCACCCCGGACGCGGTTATGTCGACCACTTTTCCGACTATGAGCGCGACCTCAGCACCTTCCTCGAACAGATCGTGCTGCCCGATACCCGCCTGCCCTTCTCGATCGTCGCCCATTCCATGGGCGCTCTCGTTGCCCTCTCCCTCGCCCCGATGCTGGCAAGCCGCATCGATCGGCTTGTAGTGCTCGCACCCTTCGTCGGCCTTGGCGGCCAGGCGCTCGGCGAAAAGAGCATCGCGACGGTTGCGACCTTCATGCGGCTGGTCGGTCTCGGCGCCCTGCCGGCACACCCCGACAAGGGCAACCGCCCCTTCGAAAACAACGTGCTGACGGCCGATCGCCGCCGCTACGCCCGCAACATCGCGCTAACCGATGCGCATCCGGAACTTAGGCTCGGGCCCCCGACGGCGCGCTGGCTGAGCGAGGCTTTCCACGCCATGCGCCGGGTCATCCGCCGCGAGCATCTGACCCGCATCACCCTGCCGACGATCATCCTGGCACCGACGGCCGATCGGCTGGTACCCCATATCGCCGTCGAATGGCTGGCGCGCAATTTCCGCGCCGCCCAGATGATCCCGATCGACGGCGCCCGACACGAGCTGCTGCACGAGGCGGACCGCTACCGCGCCCAGGCGATGGCAGCGATCCTCGCCTTCGTCATCCCCGAAGAAGGCGACGCGCGCGAAACCAGCGCCGCCTGAAGCAAGCGATCGCTCGCGACAGCGCCGCACGTCCTATCAGACGCGCAAAGGTCACTGTAACACGTTGATTTTACGGATATCTGCACCTGCCGCGCGAGGCGCAGGGCGGATCAGCCCTCCAGGATTTCCAGCGCCTGCGCGTGCAGTTCGGCATTGCCGGCAGCAATAACTTCGCCGCCCATTTCCGCCGGACCGCCCTGCCAGTTGGTGACGATGCCGCCGGCCTGCTCGATCAGAGGGATGAGCCCGCCGACATCATAGGGCTTCAGCCCGCATTCGATTACCAGATCGACATGGCCGGCGGCCAGAAGCGCGAATGCGTAGCAATCGCAGCCGTAGCGGAACAGCCGCACCTTGCTTTGCACCGTCTCATAGCGGGTCTTGAGATCGCCGGAATAGAGATGCGGCGAGGTGGTGAAAAGCACCGCGTCGTCAAGCGATCTGCAGGCGCGGGTCGAAAGCACCTGCTCGCCACCCGGCCCGCGGTAGACCGATTTCGTGCCGTCGGCGAAATAGCGCTCGCCGGTGAAAGGCTGGTCCATCAGGCCCATGACCGCATCGCCATTGCGATAGAGGCCGACCAGCGTGCCCCAGACCGGCAAGCCGGAAATGAAGGCGCGCGTGCCGTCGATCGGGTCGATGACCCAGACATACTCGCGGTCGAGGCCAATATTGCCGTGCTCTTCGCCAAGAATGCCATGGTCCGGGAAATGCGCCTCGATCAGCGCGCGGATCGCCGCTTCCGCCGATTGGTCCGCTTCCGTTACCGGATCGAAGCCGCTCTCCAGCTTGTTGACCACGCTGGTCCCGATCCGAAAGCGCGGCAGGGTTTCCGCCTTGGCGGCATCTGCAAGACGATCGAAGAAGGCGCGGTCAGGCAACATGGCGATCTCTCAGGAAAACATGGAGGAAGGTACGTCCTGCATAGACGAAATTTGTCGAAAGGCAAACGACCGAGCACGCCCACCTGCGGGCGTCGTCGGCGTCAGGGCAGGAGCATTTCGCACTGCACCACGACCGCTTCGTACTTCAAACGCGGCTTTGGCGAATTCAATCGGTTGATTCGCCATTTCCGGCTGAAAAACTTTTGACGCGACGCAAAAGTTTTCACCGGCAAACTTGACATTTGTGCAGTGCAATATTATGGTTTTCCTACAGTCACCTGTGACTGTAAATACCCTCCTTGGGTGTTTCCTCCCTAGACTTGACCGCGCCGTTGGCGCGGTTTTTTTTGAACCTCCCCGACAGCAAAATACCAAGCGTCGCCAGTACCTTGCTGGACGCCATCCCGCTTTGCCGGTTGTTCCTGGTTTTTGGGAAAGGCTACTCGGCCGCCAGCGGCAGGTAAGCGCCGTAGTCCTCGACGTGGCGGGCAAGCGAGCCGATGAAGGTCGTGAGATCGGCAACCAGCGCACCGAAGCCAGGTTTGCGCACCAGCGTCGCCTCGTCGACATAGAGCGCCCGGTTGATCTCGATCTGCAGCGCATGCAGCCCGCGCGTCGGCCGGCCGTAGTGCTCGGTGATGAAGCCGCCGGCATAGGGCTTGTTGCGCACGACGCTGTAGCCGAGCTGCTGCAGCAGATCGACCGCAGCGCGCGAAAGCTCACCGGCAGCACTGGTACCGTAACGATCGCCGATGATGAAGTCGGGCCGCTGGGCGCTGCCCGGCAAATGCACGTTGCCCGGCATCGAATGGCAGTCGATCAGCACCGAGAGGCCGAACTGCACATGGGTGCGGGCGATCAGCTTGCGCAAGGTGGCGTGATAGGGCTTGTAGATGGTCTCGATCCGCGTCAGCGCGTCCTCGACCGGGAACCGTCCGCGATAGATTTCCATGTTCTCGGCCACCAGCCGCGGGATCGTTCCGAGCCCGCCTGCGACGCGCATCGAGCTGATATTGGCATGCGGCGGTAGCGGCCCGTCGAACATGCGCGGATCGAGTTCGTATGGCTCGCGGTTGACGTCGAGGAAGGCGCGCGGGAAATGCGCAAGCAGCATCGGCGCGCCAAGGAACGTCGCGTTCTGGAACAGCTCATCGACATAGTGGTCTTCCGACCGGCGAATCGAAAGCGCGTCGAGCCTGGACTGGTCGAGAAAACTCTGGGGATAGGAGCGGCCGCTGTGTGGCGAATTGAACACAAAGGGAATGCGCTGGACTGGAGGTTCAAGGACCTCGAACAGTTCCCTCTCCGCAATTTCCCCCATCTGAACCCTTTTTTACCATATGCGGTACTTGCAATTGTCATCATGTTGCCAGTTGGCCCGCTCTGTGTCCATAGTGGCCAATCACAGCATCCCGGGGAATTGACGTCCCGCGTTCACGAGATATTTACCGCGTTGCGGTTTGGATAAAACGCCGCAATCTACGCGCAATGAACTGAATAAAGAGAAGCACGGCCCAATTCATGACTGCGAAAATCCTTCTTGCCGAAGACGACAACGACATGCGCCGGTTCCTGGTGAAGGCGCTGGAAAAGGCCGGCTACAAGGTCATGTCCTATGACAACGGCGCTAGCGCTTACGACCGGCTTCGCGAAGAACCGTTCTCGCTCCTTTTGACCGACATCGTCATGCCTGAGATGGACGGCATCGAACTGGCGCGGCGCGCGACGGAACTCGACCCGGACCTCAAGGTCATGTTCATCACCGGCTTTGCCGCCGTTGCGCTCAACCCCGACAGCAAGGCGCCGAAGGATGCCAAGGTGCTGTCCAAACCCTTCCACCTGCGTGACCTCGTCGACGAGGTCAACAAGATGCTGGCTGCTGCCTGATCAAGGCAGTTTTCCACAGGCGCGACGTCCCGCGACTGTAAAGAATGCGACTTAGAACCGACCGCCGCGATCCACAGGGATCTCCGGCGGTCTTTTCGTTTCAATACCTTAGCGGAAACCCAGCAAATCCGGCGTCTTGCCGGTGTCTCATCGACGCCGCCCCCATGGGGAAAATCACCGCCTCTAAATTTCTGTCAAAAAACCTTCGAAAACCCTATTGACGCGACAACGGCTTTTGTGGTCTATGCGCCACATCGGATGGGCGTGTAGCTCAGCGGGAGAGCACTACGTTGACATCGTAGGGGTCACAAGTTCGATCCTTGTCACGCCCACCATTCGAATTCAAAGGCCTTTCGAGAAATCGAAAGGCCTTTTTCGTTTCCCTCGATTTCTTCCTGGCAGCAACAGACGAACGGCCCGCTCGCCGCGGCCTTGATCAAAACGCTGTGCGCCAAGTTGCCCACAGCCAACGCTCAGACTTTGGTCCGACGGGGGCCGGCAAAGGTCCGGGGCGCATTGTCGAATCGGCTTCGCGGTGACTTGATGCCGATGCGCCCGGAAGCACAGCCCGCCTCCTGGGCGCAACCGGTCCCAGAGCGATGCCCCGTAGCCCCAATACGCCGCTCTGGGACCCCGTCTTCTCCTCATCCTGTCGCCATCGGCCTGCCATCGCGGCCACCGCCTGCGGGGACGCGCAGGGTTGGTCTTCCGTCACGAAAATTTGTGGTTTGCGTCATGGAACGCACGCCTTCCCGCCCTAATTTACGTCCGCAATCTCAACGCCTTGCCACGCGCCAGGCGCAAAGCAAGGGAACCCACCAAAACCGACGACGGGCAGCATGCCTCGCCTCACCACGAGCGAGTGTGATGCCGAACCGAGCACCTCTCCATTCGAGCGAAAGGAACTGATCATGCCGGCAGTCAAGAACATCGTGCTTGTGCACGGCGCCTGGGGTGATGCCTCCCATTGGCGCCACGTCATTCCGCCGCTCCACGCCAAGGGCTACAGAATTGCCGCGGTTCAGAACCCGCTGACCTCGCTTGCCGACGACGTCGAGCGCACCCGCAAGCTGGCCGAATCGCTCGAGGGCCCGACCCTGCTCGTCGGCCACTCCTATGGTGGTGCTGTTATCAGCGGCGCCGGTCATGCGGCCAACGTCGTCGGGCTCGTCTATGTCGCGGCCTTCGCGCCGGATGAAGGCGACAGCCTCGGCAGCATCTTTGCAAGGCGCGAGCCGCCATCCGGCGCCGCCAGCATCCGTCCCGACAAGGACGGCTTCCTCTGGCTGGCGCAGGATACGTTCCGTGAGAGTTTCGGCCAGGACCTGAGCGAGACCGAAGCACTGGTCATGGCGGTCGCACAGAAACCGATCGCCGGGCGTTGCTTCGAGGACAAGGCCGGGGCTCCCGCCTGGAAGACGAAGCCCAGTTGGTACCAGGTCTCGCGCCACGACCACATGATCCCGCCGGAAACCGAACAATGGATGGCCGAGCGCATCAAGGCGAAGAAGATCATCACGCTCGATGCCAGCCACGCCTCCCTTGCCTCGCACGCCAAGGAGATCGTAGCGCTGATCGACGAGGCGATCGCTTCGCTCGGCTGAGCGTCCGCCAGCGCAGCACCCCGACAAGAGAAAACCCCGCCAGCGCCGAGCTGGTGGGGTTTCTTCCTTACGCCTGCATCAGGATGCGGCGTCAGGCATAGGCGCCGCGCCGGCGCTGTCGCATGGCCCTCGGCCTGCGCGAAAACGTATCAAGATCGATGGCCGCCCCTTCCGGCGCGCGACACACCTCCTCCGGATGCCGGTCGCTCGCTTCCACGGCGAAATGGATTGCGGCGCTCTCATTGGTAAAGAGGCCGCCGACGAGACCCTTGCGGTCGGATACGACCCACCAGCCGTGCCGGTCGCGGCCGACGACGAAACGCGCGCGCGCCAGGAAACCACGACGGATCTGCTGCATACTGCCCATGATCGAACAATCCTTTTGACGAAAGCGAAGCCTTAGCCGGCAATCCACGGAAGTGCCGCCTGGATGCCGTAGGCAAGGCCGAGGACGACGGCGAGCCTGATGCCGATACCGAGAAAGGCATCGCGAACGGCGCTGTCCCTGGGCGGAAGGCGCACGGCGCGCTCGCTGCTTTCGACGCGCCGGCGCTCAGCGGCGCGCGCGGCAAGATGGGGGAAACGGGACATGGTCTTTCCTTTCGGGTGAGATGGATGCGGACGGCGGGAGCCGCCGCGGCAATCGGGCACGACAGATCCGTGCGATGACGAACCGTCAGCCAGCAAGCGCGATGCGCACCCCGCGGCCGATCTGAGTGGAGGCTGGAAGCTCGGTCAGCGGTTCGAGCGCCGCGCGGATCTCGGCCGCCGTCTCCGGCGCCACCTGCGTCAGCGGCAGACGCACCTCCGGGCTGAGCGCCCGCACCAGGTGCAACGCGTATTTCACCGGCCCCGGATTGGTCTCGCGCTCCAGCGCCGTGAGCAGCGGGCGGAGCCGCTCATGAAGGGCGAGCGCCGCTGCGACATTTCCGGTCGTGACAGCCTGGTGCATGGCGACCACCAGCCGCGGCACGACATTGGACGCCACCGAGATGGTGCCGTGACCGCCGCAGAGATTGAACGGCAGCGCCGTCTGGTCGTGACCCGAGAGCTGCATGAGCCTGGCCTTGAGAGCTGGCGACGAAGACAGGAAGCGACCGACGTCGCCGGTGGCGTCCTTGATGCCGACGACATTTTGAAGCTCCGCCAGCCGCTCGATCGTCCGCGCGGCGAGATCGACCCCGGTGCGCGAGGGCACATTGTAGATGATGACGGGAAGATCCACCGCCCGGGCGACCGCCTCGAAGTGGCGATAAAGCCCCTCCTGCGACGGCTTGCTGTAATAGGGCGCAACGACGAGCGCCGCGTCGGCGCCGAGCGTTCTGGCTTCCGCCGTCAGTTCGATCGTCGTCGCAGTACTGTTGGTGCCGGTTCCGGCGATAACCGGGATCTTGCGTTCCGCCACCTCGACGCAGCGTTCGATCACCATGGCCCGTTCCGCCCGCGACAGCGTCGGCGCCTCGCCGGTGGTGCCGCAGGCGACGACGCCGGAAATGCCGTGTCGGATCTGCCATTCCACGAGCGACATCAGGCCGACGACATCAACCTTGCCGTCCCGGAACGGCGTGACGAGCGCCGTGATCGCGCCTTCGAGGCGCAGCGAATGCATGTTCATGGAAATATCCTTCAGGTGGGAAGTTGGCCACGGCCGGCAGCAGCCGCAAGCTGATGGCCGCGGCAGGAGCGCAGGAAGGCGCCAAGGATCGCCGCGGCAAGGTCGGCATGCCGTGCCTTGAAGGTGATGCGGCCGGCTCCGGTTGGTTGATAGCGCAGCGCGCAGGTCCACAGCCCGAACTCGTGACTGAGCGTTCGAAGGCACAGTTTCGCTTCGGTCGCCGACGTCAGGTGAATGACGGCATCGACCAGCGCATCGGCGGCCATCAGTTCACGGAACCGACGCGACGGCCATTCTCCAGCCGTCAGGTCCGGCAGGTCCGCGATCACCCGCACCGCCTCCCAGACATGGTGCTCGCGCAGGCGGCGAACGCCGGTGAGCCGCAGCATGAGCGCATCGAGCGCCTCCGGAGCCCTTTCGCCACCGGTGAGCTCAGGGCCCGCATCGACCTCGCGTAGAGCCCCGGGCAAATGACGGTTGATGTTGAAATCCTGGAGAGACATGGCACGCATCCCTATTCGATGCGACAAGGCTAGACCCGTCAGGCGTCCAGTTTCGATTGCGACTTCAGGCGCTCGACATAAGATTTCCGTAAAGCGCTTCGGCGGGTGTTGTCCAAGGCGCCGGCCGCGGTCTAGATTTGATTTCCGAAGCGGCGAAAGCCTGGCGCGACAGCGCGCGCAGCGTCGAAATAATCTGACGCAAAAGATGACGCGCGCGCAATTTTGCGCTAGGTAGCCCCTTCGGTGGCGATCAGGGATCGCCATTCCCGAGCAATACCCCTTGTCCGTGAAGGAACATGCCATGCCTGCCTATCGCTCACGTACCACCACCCACGGCCGCAACATGGCCGGTGCCCGCGGCCTCTGGCGCGCGACGGGCATGAAGGACAGCGATTTTGGCAAGCCGATTATTGCGGTGGTGAACTCGTTCACCCAGTTCGTGCCCGGCCACGTGCACCTTAAGGATCTTGGCCAGCTCGTCGCCCGCGAGATCGAGGCTGCTGGCGGCGTCGCCAAGGAATTCAATACCATCGCCGTCGACGACGGCATCGCCATGGGTCACGACGGCATGCTCTATTCGTTGCCGTCGCGCGAAATCATCGCCGATAGCGTCGAGTACATGGTCAACGCCCACTGCGCCGACGCCATGGTCTGCATCTCCAACTGCGACAAGATCACGCCCGGCATGCTGATGGCGGCGCTGCGTCTCAACATCCCCGCCGTCTTCGTTTCCGGCGGCCCGATGGAGGCCGGCAAGGTCGTGCTGCACGGCAAGACGCATGCACTCGACCTGGTCGACGCCATGGTCGCCGCAGCCGACGACAACGTCTCGGACGAGGACGTCAAGGTCATCGAACGCTCGGCCTGCCCGACCTGCGGCTCTTGCTCCGGCATGTTCACCGCCAACTCGATGAACTGTCTGACCGAAGCGCTCGGCCTGTCGCTGCCCGGCAACGGCTCGACGCTCGCCACCCACGCCGACCGCAAGCGCCTCTTCGTCGAGGCCGGCCACCTGGTCGTCGATCTCGCCCGCCGCTATTACGAGCAGGAAGACGAGAACGTGCTGCCGCGCAAGGTCGCCTCGAAGAAGGCGTTTGAAAACGCCATGGCGCTCGATATCGCCATGGGCGGCTCGACCAACACCGTGCTGCACATTCTCGCCGCCGCCCACGAGGGCGAGGTCGATTTCACCATGGCGGACATCGACCGCCTGTCGCGCAAGGTTCCCTGCCTGTCGAAGGTCGCTCCGGCGAAAAGCGACGTGCACATGGAAGACGTGCACCGTGCCGGCGGCATCATGTCGATCCTCGGCGAACTCGAGAAGGGCGGCCTCATCAACCGCGATTGCCCGACGGTCCACAGCGCCACGCTCGGCGACGCCATCGACCGCTGGGACATCACTCGCACGACCAGCGAAACCGTTCGCAACTTCTTCCGCGCGGCACCGGGCGGCATCCCGACCCAGGTGGCCTTCAGTCAGGAAGCGCGCTGGGACGAGCTCGACACCGACCGCGAAAAGGGCGTCATCCGCTCGGTCGAACATCCCTTCTCCAAGGATGGCGGCCTCGCCGTCTTGAAGGGCAACATCGCGATCGACGGCTGCATCGTGAAGACCGCGGGCGTCGACGAGAGCATCCTGAAGTTCTCCGGCCCGGCCCGCGTCTTCGAAAGCCAGGATGCGTCGGTCAAGGCGATCCTCGGCAACGAGATCAAGGCCGGCGACGTCGTCGTCATCCGCTATGAAGGCCCCAAGGGCGGCCCGGGCATGCAGGAAATGCTCTATCCGACGAGCTACCTGAAATCGAAGGGCCTCGGCAAAGCCTGCGCGCTGATCACCGACGGCCGCTTCTCCGGCGGCACTTCGGGCCTGTCGATCGGCCACGTTTCGCCGGAAGCGGCCAATGGCGGCACGATCGGCCTGGTGCGCGAAGGCGACATGATCGACATCGACATCCCGAACCGCACGATCAGCCTGCGCGTCGACGAGGCGGAACTTAGCCGTCGTCGCACTGAGCAGGACGCCCAGGGCTGGAAGCCGACCGAACAGCGCAAGCGCAAGGTGACGACGGCGCTCAAGGCCTATGCCGCCTTTGCCACCTCCGCCGACCGCGGTGCTGTGCGCGACCTCGGCGAACACTGACCAGCTAAGTTCGGGCAGCGCCCGAGCGGCGCAAGAAACAACGAAGGGCTCCCGCGCGTCGGGGGCCCTTTTCTTTGATCTCATCCTAGGGATCGGCCCGACTTTGCCGGACAGGAAGCATCTGCTATTTTAGTTTATCCTAAAATCAAACAGGTGGGTCATGGCGGACGAGTCTGGATTGCTCGGCACCTGGAAGATGCTTTCCTGGACGCGCGAGGTCGTCGCCACTGGCGAAGTCACCGATGCCATGGGCCCCGATCCTATCGGCTATCTCTCGTACTTTCCCGATGGCCGGATGACCGCCGTTGTGGTGAAACGCGATCGACCGCAGCTCAAAGGACTCGTGCCGTCTCACGACGAAAAGGCGGCACTGTTTGACTCCATGCTCGCCTATTCCGGCTCCTATTCGCTCAAGGACGGCCGGATCATCCATCATGTCGAGGCAAGCTGGAACCCGGCCTGGGGCGTCTCCGACCTGATCCGCCCCTTTGTCCTGCAAGGGGATAAGCTGGTGATCTACGGCGCGCCGGGCGTGGACCCGGCAACCGGCGAGGAGGTCATCTACCACCTCGAATTTCGCAAGATGTAACCAGCTTCGCTGTGGGCTTTAGAGGTGACGGGTCTCGGCTGGCGCGTGGAACCAGTTGTTGTTGCGCCCGTCCATGTACTGCACCGGTGCTTCGGCCAGCACCGCCGGATCGAGGTCGTCGAGGCAGGCGAGGTTGACGGAGTAATAGGCGCCGCCAATCTCCTCGATATAGCCGTGGCCGAAGGCGGCAACGCCGCAGGTCCTGCAGAAGCGGTGATGCACGCTGTCGCTGCCGAACTGGTAGTCAGCGATATTGGCTTCGTCGCACTGCAGCCGGAAGGCGTCGGGCTTCACGACCGCCCCCCAGTAGCGCCGCTTCCAGCAAATCGAGCAGTTGCATTTGCCGGTGCCGGCATCGAGGTCGATGTCGGCCTCATAGCGGATGTTTCCGCAATGGCAGCTTCCCTTATAGGTCAGTTTCATACCCGTCGCTCCTGCGTGGCGGGCCAGGCAGGCCCCCTATTGCCGCCCACCCGGCAGGCGATATGCTGCCAGGTGAAACTCATGCAGTCCATATGCCATATTGACAATATATTGTCAAATAGGTGCGAGATCTCGCACGCGTCAGAGATGACGGAATTCGGCAGGCGTTTCATCCCAGCGGTCGTTCCGGCCATCCAGATATTGCACCGACACCTTAGCCAGGACCGTCGGATCGACATCGTCCAGCGTTGCGACATTGATGCTGCAATAAGCGCCGCCGAGTTCCTCGACATAACCATGGCTATAGGAGGCGATGCCGCAGGCAGGGCAGAAGCGGTGGTTGCCAACCTTGGCGCCAAACTGATAGAGCCCAACCTGATCTTCCGGTGACAGGAGGCGAAAATCCTCCGGCTGGACCTGTGCACCCCAGTAGCGGGCCTTGCCACAGAACGAGCAATTGCATCGCGTCGTCCCCGCATCGAGATCGAAAGTCGCTTCGTATCTGACCTTGCCGCAATGGCAACCGCCGCTGTAAGTCCTTCTCGCCATGCTCTCATCTCCCTTGCTAAATTGACTTGCTGAAACGACCGCATCATGACAACATGATGTCATACAAACATTCACACGACGGTGGTGCTGTCAACATGAAAGATCCCGATCGGACACCCGCCGGAGACGCCTTTGCGGAGTTCGCCATATCGGTACTGCGGCTAGCGGGCCCGCTGACGCAGGCCGGCGACGCACTCGCCAAACCTTCCGGACAGACGAGCGCCCGCTGGCAGGTGCTGGCCGCGGCAAACCATGCGCCGATGTCGGTTGCCGATGCGGCACGCGCGCTCGGCCTTGCGCGCCAGGGGGTGCAGCGCATCGCCGATCTCTTGGAGGCCGAAGGGCTGATCGCCTACAGGGACAACCCGACCCACCAGAGGGCAAAGCTCATGGTTCTGACTGCGGCGGGAGAAACGGCACTGCACGACATCAAGGAGCGGCAGGCGGCCTGGGCGGACGGCCTGGGCGGCGCACTCGGCGAACGACGGCTGCGGCAGGCCTCTGCCTTGATCGCCGAGGTGATCGAGGTGCTCAAGGAGCGCCCCGCGCCAGAGCCGTCCGAGGACTGACCGGCCGCGCGTCAAGCCAGCCTTAAGAGATCGGCACGCAGGCGGTCCGAACCGCCGTCATCGAGCACCGGATCGAGCGCCTCATGCAGGTTCCGCCAGATCGGCACGGCGCGCGCCAGCAGCGCCTGCCCTTCGGTCGTCAGCCGCAATCGCCGCGACCGCCGGTCGTCGGCATCCGGGAAGCTTTCGACCAGGCTGCGCCGTTCCAGCGGCTTCAACGCCGCCGTCAAGGTCGTCCGGTCCATGGCAAGAAGCGACGCCACCGAGCCCATATTGGGCGGCGCCGGGCGGTTGAGCGACATCAGGAGAGAGAACTGTCCGTTGGTGATATCGAGCGGGCGCAGCGCCTCGTCGAACCGGCGGGCAATGGCGCGCGCTGCGCGTTGCACATGCAGGCAGAGGCAGGTGTCCTTCACATGCAGGGTAGTGTCGAACGAAACAAGCGGCATTTTTGACATGCCCGATTAATGTTGATATCAACGTAAATAGTCAAGTGCAACGTTGGAAGGAGGAACGGGCATGAGACAGGATCACGCAGTGGTATCGCCTGGAGAGTGGCTGAAAGCGCGCAAAGATCTGCTTGCGCTGGAAAAGGAACACACCCACGCACGCGACAAGGTCAATGCCGCCCGGCTGGCCTTGCCCTGGGTGAAGATGGAAAAGACCTACGTCTTCGATACGCGGGCGGGCCGCAAATCCCTGTCCGAGCTTTTCGACGGCCGCAGCCAGCTCATGGTCTACCATTTCATGTTCGGCCCCACCTGGGAGGCCGGTTGCCCCGGCTGCTCCTTCCTGGTCGATCATTTCGCCGGCATGCTGCCGCACCTCAACCATCACGACGTGACGCTGGTCGCCGCATCGAACGCGCCGCTCGCAAAGATCGAAACCTACAAGAAACGCATGGAGTGGGATTTCCCCTGGGTCTCGGCGGAAGGCAACGGCTTCAACCATGACTTCCACGTGGCCTTTTCGCCAGACGAGCTCGCAAGCGGCAAAGTCGGGTACAACTTCACCGACATAGAAAGCGCCAATGCGCATGAGGAACTGCCCGGTCTCAGCGCCTTCCAGAAGGGCGAGGACGGCACGATCTACCACACCTATTCGTCCTATGCCCGCGGGCTCGAGGAACTCGTGGGCACACTGATGCTGCTCGACCGCGCACCCAAGGGGCGCAACGAGGACGGGACCATGAGCTTCGTTCGCCGCCACGACGAATATGATCGGGAGCCCGGACGCAAGGCGGGCTGAGGTCCGCATCCCGGCGGACGGAACTTTTCGCCCGCAAAATCGTTTTGAGAACGCTCGCGTGCCGGGCCGAACGTCTGCGCCCGGTCAAGAAGGAAATCCCGTGAGAGCAGAACCGGAAGAAGCGCACCGCTGGCTCGAGCAATTGCTGGGCGACTGGCACGTTCGCGCGGCCGGCTCCGATGGCGAGCCCGATGGCAGTGGCCCCTGGACCGAGCATGTCCGGTCACTCGAAGGCCTCTGGATCGTCTGCGAGGGTCAGGGAACGATGCCGGGCGGCAGTTTCGGCCAGACGCTGATGACGCTCGGCTTCAATCCGCAGACAAAACGTTACGTCGGCACCTGGGTCGGTTCGATGATGAGCCACATGTGGATCTATGACGGAGAACTGGACGCGGACGGCACGTCCCTCTCCCTCTACTGCGAGGGGCCAGATTTCGAAAACCCCGGCAGGACCATGCGCTACCGCGACGTCATCACGCTTGCCGGGCCATCCCGTCGGCTGCTGACGGCGCAGGCGCAGACAGCGGACGGAAACTGGAAAGACTTGATGACGGCGGAATACCTACGTCGGGATTGAAAGCCGCGCTGACGACGGCCTTGGCTGTTCGGCCATGCATCATGTCAGGCTGACCCGACAACAGTTCATTCGAACAGGCAAACAAGTGGCGCCAGATACGCCGCGCCAGAGCAAAACCGGAGGAAGGCAATGGCAGATCACGGCAAATTCGTTTGGTACGAACTGATGACCACCGACATGGCGGCCGCCGAGACGTTCTACAAGGACGTGGTCGGCTGGGCCGCCAGCGATGCCGGCATGGCCGGCATCAGCTACACGCTGTTCAACGTCGGCGAGATTCCGGTGGCGGGATTGATGACCATGCCGGAAGGCGCGCTCGAAATGAACGTGCCGCCCGCCTGGCTCGGCTATGTCGGCGTCGACGATGTCGACGTGAGCGCCGCCAGCATCGCCGCCAAGGGCGGCAAGGTGCACCGGGCGCCGGACGATATCCCGGGTATAGGGCGCTTCGCCGTCGTCACCGATCCGCACGGCGCGGTCTTCTCGATCTTCAAGGGTACGGGCGATCCGCCGCCGGTCACCGACCCGATGGCGCCCGGACTGATCGGCTGGCACGAGCTTGCCTCGGGCGACCTCGACACCGCCTTTCCCTTCTATTCCGAACTCTTCGGCTGGACGAAGGACCAGGGCATGGACATGGGCGAAATGGGCATCTACCAGATCTTCGCCCATGGCGGCGCCCCGATCGGCGGGATGATGACCAAGCCGAAGGAAGTGCCCGCGCCTTACTGGCTCTACTACATCAACGTACCGGCCATCGATGCCGCCATCGAACGCATCAAGGCTGGCGGCGGCAAGATCGTGCTGGAGCCGATGGAGGTCCCCGGAGGCGCCTGGATCGTTCAGGCGCTCGACCCGCAGGGCGCCCTCTTCGCACTGGTCGGGCCGAAGCGCTGAGACGACTGCTTGTCTCCTTAAATCGTCCTCGACGTAAGGGAACAGACTTGCAGAAAATCAAAGTGTTACAGCGACCTTAGCCCGTCTGATAAGACGCGCGGCGCTTTAGGCGGCAGCACAGATCACGTTGCCGTGAAGAGTTGCTGAAGTAAAATGACGACCAACCAAGTCCAGGCCCGCTTTCGGCAAGAAGGCGGGCAGGATTTATTGCGATCATGGACCGGAAAGCGAATACGGGGGCCGCAAAGCTGGGGTCTGCCGTGCGCCGGGCGCATCCCTCGGTTGCGGAATAGCCCCTAGTATTTCAGGGTATTTCAAGCATATTTAACATCTTATACGATAGCAGGGGCGGCAAGCACACTGATTTCGGATGGGTTTCTTGTCGGGTGGCAAGAATTTGTCGCGATTGTCGAGCAGACGGGCGGCGACGTGAGTGGAGCAACTTCGCGCAAATGAGCAATAAGGGCAGCACCTATGCGTCCCCTCAGATGGGCGTAGGGGAAGCGCGTACGGCCAAGGCCCTGCGACGCAAGCTCCAATGGCTGGTGGCGATCGTCGTTGCCTGCACGGGCATTCTTGCGACCGAAATCATCGCCGCATCCTATAGCGACTTTGTCGTCGCGCGCCGCAACCTGACGGAAGTCATGGCCTTTTGCCGCGTCCTCGACGCCGCAAACTACCTCTCGGCCGAACGTGGCCCGTCCAACGGTGTGCTCGGCCTTGGCGTAGCGCCCGGCTCGACTGTCCAGGCGCGGCTGGCGGAGTTTCGTGCCCGCAGCGACGCGGCATTGGCTCAGATCACCGCCGACATCGACAATGCCAGCCGCTCCGAACCGGCCGGCGCGCTTTCGCCAATCCTGGTCGAGGTCCATCGTCGGCTGATACTCGCGCGTGCGGAAGTCGATCGCATTGCGGCCCTTCCGCCGGAACGGCGGAACCTTGCCGAAATCGAAGCGACGATCGAGGCCATGTTCGGCGTGATCGATGCGCTTCGCCCCGCGATCGACTGGAACATTCAGCGCCTGACCAACACCGACCCGAACCTTGCGGGCATTGCCCTTGCAGCCCAGATGCTTGCCAATCTGCGTGAGGACGGAGGGCGCCTCGGCTCGCACGTCATGGCGCCCGTTGCCGTCGGCAAGCCGCTCGCGATCAAGAATCTGGCCGACAGCGAGCGCACGCGCGGCAGGCTGCAGGAGGTCTGGGCGATCGTCGGCAAGCCGGGCGCGCTTCCAGGCTTGGATCCGTCGAAGATCGGCGATCTCGCCAAGATCGACCGCGAGTTCTTTGCCGAAGGTTTTGCAATCATCGACAACATCGTCGCCGTCGGTAAACGCTCGGGCGACTACCCGATGACCGCCGAACAGCTCACCGACCTTTTCGTCCCGAAGATGAAACCGCTCGAAGATCTGCGTCGCGCCTTCATGGATTCGACCGTCGAGCGCCTGTCCGCCAACAAGACCCGCGCGTCGATCAAGCTCGCCGTGGCGAGCCTTGCGACCTTCTCGCTCTTCCTGATGTTGCTGATCTTGATGCGGCGCGCCCGATCGCTGGTGTTCGAACCGCTGCTTCTTGCGCGCCACAGCATCATCGAGCTTGCCAATGATCGCCCGATCGCGCGCCTTCAGGGCAAGGGTGGAGAAGGCGAAATGGGGCGCCTGTTCGATGCGATCGACATCCTGCGCCAGCGCCTCGACGAGCGCACGTTGCTGATGCAGCATCTCGAACGCCAGGCGGAAACCGACGAACTGACCGGCCTGCTCAACCGCCGCGCGCTGGAGCTGATCGGCGGCGCGGAAGACACGGACGGCAAGGATCAGGACGCCTGTCTGATCCTGATGGACATCGACCATTTCAAGCAGATCAACGATACCCACGGCCATCTGATCGGCGACATCGTGCTTCAGGAAACCGCCCGCATCATCCGCAATTCCGTGCGCAATTCCGATCTCGTCGCCCGCTTCGGCGGTGAGGAGTTTGCCGTGATCACGCCCGGCGACAGCATCGAGTCCGCCCTTGCCCTTGCCGAAAGGATCAGGGTCAACCTCGCGCACGAACCGATCGTCCTTGCCGACGGACGGAAGCTGAACGTCACCGCCAGCTTTGGCGTGGCCGAGGGCCGCAGCGCGAACGGTGGCTGGAAGCACCTGATCGAACTTGCCGATAACGAGCTCTATCGCGCCAAGTCCGAGGGCCGCAATCGCGTCTGCGGCCAGCCGGCCGAAGCGACGCACCAGCCGTTCAAGGCGATGAAATCCGCGCGCGCTTAGCCAGGAAATCAAGTACCACCCGCACGCGCGCCGGCAGGGCTCCACCCTGCCCGTGGAACACCGCATGGAATGCCTCGATGTCGCCCGGGTTCAAGTGCTCGGCGACCGCCGTCAGCCGGCCGCAACGGATATCCTCCTTGACCGTAAACGTGGGCAGTCGCGCCAGCCCGACACCGGCGAGCGTAAGCTGGCGCAAACCCTCGCCGTCGCTCACGCGGACCTGCTCCGTCGGCGCCAGCGTGAAAGGCTCCCCGTTCGACAGGAGCGGCCAACCATCGATCGAACGCGCATAGCTATGGCTCAGCCTGTTCATCGCTTCGAGGTCGCCGACACTCTCGGGCATGCCGAACCGTTGAAGATAGGACGGCGCGCCCACGATCGTCATCGACGTGCTGCCGAGCTTGCGGGCGATCAGGCTCGAAGACTTCAGAGGACCGGCGCGCACGGCGATGTCGGCCCGCTCCGCCATCAGATCGACCACGGCGTCGGTCTGCAGGATATCGAGCGAGACCGATGGAAAGGCCGAGAGAAACTCCGGCAGCACCGGCATCAGCACATGCACCGCATAGGAAGCGCTGACGTTTAGCCGCACGCGGCCCTCGGGCGTTTCGCCTGAACCCGCCTCGCGCTCCGCCTCGTCGATATCGGCAAGGATGCGCACCGCCCGCTCATAGAAGGCACAGCCTTCCGCCGTCAGCTGCAGCCGCCGCGTCGAGCGGTTGATGAGCCGGACGCCGAGCCTTTCCTCCAGCCTCTGCACGAGCTTGCTGACGGCCGAGGGTGTCATGCAGCAGACCTTTGCGGCGGCCGAAAAGCCGCCGAGCTCCACCGCCTTGGCGAAAACCGCCATCTCCCCCGAACGGTTGATAGACAAGCGCGACATGTGACTTCAACTCACAAATGATGTTCTTTCATCCGGTCTACATCGCAAATGGCTGCGATACCACCTTCTCCTGGTGGGCGAGCGGACTTCCGCTCTCGCAAAGACAAAACCAACGAGGAGTTTGACGACATGGAATACAGACGGCTTGGATCATCGGGACTGAAAGTGCCTGCCTTGAGCTTCGGCGCCGGCACCTTCGGCGGCAAGGGGCCGCTCTTCAGCGCCTGGGGCAACAGCGACGCCGCGGAAGCCCGGCGGCTGATCGACATCTCGCTCGAAGCCGGCGTCAATCTCTTCGATACCGCAGACGTTTACTCCGACGGTGCGTCCGAGAGCGTGCTCGGCGCGGCCATCAAGGGCCGGCGTGATGCCGTGCTTCTCTCCACCAAGATGGCATTGCCGATGGGCGACGGACCGAACGACGCCGGCACGTCGCGCACGCGTCTCGTCAAGGGCGTCGACGATGCCTTGAAGCGGCTCGGCACCGACTACATCGACCTTTTGCAACTGCACGCCTTCGACGCGGGAACGCCGGTCGAGGAGGTGCTTTCGACACTCGACAGTCTGGTTGCCGCCGGCAAGCTGCGCTACGTCGGTGCCTCAAACTTTGCCGGCTGGCAATTGATGAAATCGCTGGCTGTCTCGGAGAAGCACGGCCTCGTGCGCCACGTCGCCCACCAGGTCTACTATTCGCTGGTTGGACGCGACTACGAATGGGAACTGATGCCGCTGGGCGCCGACCAAGGCGTCGGCGCTCTTGTCTGGAGCCCGCTCGGCTGGGGACGTCTCACCGGCAAGATCCGCCGCGGCAAGCCGTGGCCCGAAGGCAGCCGCCTGCACGACACCGCGGCCTTCGGCCCACCGGTCGATGATGAGAAGCTCTACGATGTCGTCGACGTGCTCGACCAGCTCGCGGAGGAAACCGGCAAGACGATCCCTCAGATCGCCATCAACTGGCTGCTGCAGCGCCCGACGGTCTCGAGCGTCATCATCGGCGCCCGCAACGAGGAGCAGCTTCGCCAGAACCTCGGCGCCGTCGGCTGGTCGTTGTCAGCGGACCAGATCGCCCGACTCGACGCGGCGAGCCGAACGACGCCGGCCTACCCCTACTTCCCCTACTACCGCCAGGAGGGTTTTGCCCGCATCAATCCGCCGATCGTCTGACCGAGGATGGCCAATGTTTCGCACGCCCGTCCGGGCGTGCGAATGCGTTGCGCCGCCCTGATTTTCTGCGGGCGCTTTCGCGCTTGCATTCTCGATTTGCATTGCACAAACTTCGTGGCGATGGGGGGCGTCAGACCCGCCACGAAGGGGATCAAATCCGGCATGTCGATCAAGGCCAGTATCTATCACCTGACCCACTATATCTATGACCGTCCCGTAAGCCTCTCGCCGCAGATCATCCGGCTGAAGCCCGCTGCCCATTCCAAGACCAAGGTCATCAGCCACTCGCTGAAGGTTTCGCCCGGCAACCATTTCGTCAACCTGCAGCAGGACCCCTACGGCAACTACCTCGCCCGTTTCGTCTTTCCCGATCCGGTGAGCGAGCTGAAAATCGAAGTCGATCTCGTCGCCGACATGACCGTCTACAACCCCTTTGACTTTTTCGTCGAGGAAGAGGCCGAACATTGGCCCTTCCCCTACCCCGAGGATCTCAGCGACGATCTCCGGATCTATATGACGCCGGAGCCGCTCGGCCCGGCGCTCTCCGCCTTCATGGCAACGGTCGACCGTTCCCGCCAGCGCACCATAGACATGGTCGTCGGGCTCAACGCACGCCTGCAGAAGGAAGTCGGCTATGTGATCCGCATGGAGCCGGGCGTGCAGGACCCGGAGCAGACGCTGACATCGGCAAGAGGATCCTGCCGCGATTCCAGCTGGCTGCTCGTACAGATCCTGCGCAATCTCGGCTTCGCCGCCCGCTTCGTCTCCGGCTATCTCATTCAGCTGACGCCGGATCTGAAAGCCCTCGACGGCCCCTCCGGCACCGACCACGACTTCACCGACCTGCATGCCTGGGCCGAAGTCTACCTGCCCGGCGCCGGCTGGGTCGGGCTCGACCCGACCTCGGGCCTGCTGACCGGCGAGAGCCACATTCCGCTTGCCGCAACGCCCCATTACCGCAACGCCGCGCCGATCTCCGGAGAATTTTTCGGCGATCCCGAGACCCGCACCGACTTCGCTTTCGACATGAAGGTGAGGCGCGTCGCCGAGCACCCGCGCATCACCAAACCCTTCTCCGACGAAAGCTGGGATGCGCTGAATGCACTCGGCGGGAAGGTTGACCGGGAGCTTGAGGAAAACGACATCCGCCTGACGATGGGCGGCGAGCCGACCTTCGTTGCGATCGACGACTTCGAGTCCGAGGAATGGAACACGGAGGCCGTCGGACCAACCAAGCGCGAGAAGGCCGACACACTGATCCGCCGGCTGCGCGAACGCTTCGCCCCCGGTGGCTTCCTGCATTATGGCCAGGGCAAATGGTATCCGGGCGAAACCCTGCCGCGCTGGACCTTCTCCCTCTACTGGCGCAAGGACGGCGTGCCGATCTGGCGCCGGCCGGACCTGATCGCCGAGGAGACCAGCCGCCACGACGTGACGGTAGCGGATGCCGAACGCCTGCTGCATCTGGTCGCAGGCGAATTGAGCCTGCCGACCGAAATGGTCGTGCCGGCCTTCGAAGACCCGGCCGACTGGCTGCTGAAGGAGGCAAACCTCCCCGACAACGTCGATCCTGCCAACTCCAAGCTGAAGGATCCCGAGGAGCGCAGCCGCATGGCCCGCGTGTTCGAGCGCGGCCTGACGGCGCCGACCGGCTATGTTCTGCCGGTGCAAGCCTGGAACGCGCGCGCCACCGGCGTGAAGTGGATGAGCGAGAAATGGCAGACGCGCCGTGGCCGCATCTTCCTCGTTCCCGGCGACAGCGCCGTCGGCTATCGCCTTCCGCTCGGCGCCCTACCCTATGTCGCGCCCTCCGCTTACCCCTATATCCATCCGGTCGATCCGACGGTCCCGCGCGACGATTTGCCGGACTTCAGCGAAAGCAGCGCCCGCACGCAGCATGCACGCTTCCAGGCCTCGGAAGTTCCGGAAACGCCGCTCCCGGCGCCGCGCGACGAGATCGCCGGACTGGTGCGCACCGCCATCAGCGTCGAGCCGCGCGACGGCCGGCTCTGCGTCTTCATGCCGCCGACGACCAGCGTCGAGGAGTATCTCGATCTGATCGCGTCTGCGGAGCGCGCTGCCGCTGCGATCGGCCTGCCCGTGCACATCGAAGGCTATGCACCGCCGCAGGACGAGCGCATCAACGTCATCCGCGTTGCGCCGGACCCGGGCGTCATCGAGGTCAACATTCATCCGGCCGCCCATTGGCAGGACTGCGTCGATATCACCACGGCGATCTACGAGGAGGCGCGCCAGAGCCGGCTCGGTGCCGACAAGTTCATGATCGACGGCCGTCACACCGGCACCGGCGGCGGCAATCACGTGGTCGTCGGCGGCGCCAATCCGAATGACAGCCCGTTCCTGCGCCGCCCGGATCTGCTAAAAAGCATGGTGCTGCACTGGCAGCGGCATCCCTCGCTCTCCTACCTGTTCTCCGGCCTCTTCATCGGCCCGACCTCGCAGGCGCCGCGTATCGACGAAGCCCGGCACGACCAGCTCTATGAACTCGAAATCGCCCTGGCGCAGGTGCCGATGCCGGGCTCTGCAACGCCGCCGCCCCTGCCCTGGCTCGTCGACCGGCTGTTCCGCAACCTGCTCGTCGATGTCACCGGCAACACCCATCGGGCGGAGATCTGCATCGACAAGCTGTTTTCGCCTGACGGGCCCACCGGCCGCCTCGGCCTCGTCGAGTTCCGCGGTTTCGAGATGCCGCCGAACGCCCGCATGTCGCTTGCCCAGCAATTGCTGGTGCGCGCCCTCATCGCCCGTTTCTGGAAACACCCGGTCGACGGTCGCTTCGTGCGCTGGGGCACAGCTTTGCACGATCGTTTCATGCTGCCGCATCACGTCTGGCAGGATTTTCTCGACGTGCTCGCCGATCTCCGGGCGCATGGCTTCGATCTGAAGCCGGAATGGTTCGAGGCCCAGCTCGAGTTCCGCTTCCCCTTCTGCGGCGAGGTCGAATACGAGGGGGCAAAGCTCGAAATCCGTCAGGCGCTCGAACCCTGGCACGTGATGGGCGAACAGGGCGCGATCGGCGGCACCGTGCGCTATGTCGACAGCTCGATCGAACGGCTGCAGGTCAAGCTCGATACCGCCAATCCCGAGCGATATACGGTCGCCTGCAACGGTCGGCCCTTGCCGCTCACACGCACTGGTTCGAATGGCACGGCGGTGGCCGGCGTCCGCTACAAGGCGTGGCAGCCGGCCTCAGGGCTACACCCGGTGCTACCGGTCAACACTCCCCTTACATTCGATATCTATGATACATGGTCGAATCGGGCGATCGGCGGCTGCATCTACCATGTCGCCCACCCGGGTGGGCGCCACTACGACACGTTTCCGGTCAACGGCAACGAGGCGGAGGCGCGACGCCTGGCGCGGTTCGAGCCTTGGGGCCATACGCCGGGAGGCTATCCGCTGCGCCCCGAAAGCCCGTCGACGGAATTCCCGATGACGCTTGATCTCAGGCGTCCACCAGGAGCGTAAATGCCGAAGAAGCAGACAGCGGCCGCAAACCATCCGGGCACCGACGACGATCCGGTCTTCGGCTACCGTGCCCTACCGGGCATTGCCGACGAAATGCTCGACCAGGAGGGCAATGTCCGCCCGGTCTGGCAGCGGCTGCTCGCGACGCTTGGGCGGCTCGACGAGACCGAACTTGCCAACCGCTTCGCGCGCGCCGACCGCTATCTGCGCGACGCCGGCGTGTTCTATCGCGTCTATGGCGCCAAGGAGAGTTCCGAGCGAAGCTGGCCGCTGTCGCACATTCCGGTTCTGATCGACGAAAAGGAATGGGCGCACGTCTCGCAAGGCCTCGTGCAGCGCGCCGAACTTCTGGAAAAGGTGGTCGCCGACATCTATGGCGAGAACCGGCTGGTGCGCGAAGGGCTGTTGCCGCCGGCGCTCGTCGCCTCCAATCCGGAGTTCCTGCGCCCGCTCGTCGGCGTCAAACCGGCCGACGGCCACTTCCTGCATTTCGTCTCCTTCGAGATCGGCCGTGGCCCCGACGGTAACTGGTGGGTCCTGTCCGATCGCACCGAGGCACCTTCGGGCGCCGGCTTCGCCCTGGAGAACCGGGTCGCGACCACGCGTGCCTTCTCCAATCTTTATGCCGAAAGCCACGTCCACCGGCTGGCCGGCTTCTTTGGCGAGTTCCGCGACACGCTGCAGAGCCGCCGGCTGCACCCGGACGACCGCATCGCCGTTCTTTCGCCGGGGATCGCCAACGAGACCTATTTCGAACATGCCTATATCGCCCGCTATCTGGGCTTCATGCTGCTTGAAGGCGAGGATCTGACCGTGCTCGGCGGCCGGGTGATGGTGCGCACCGTCGCCGGCCTCAAGCCCATCGGCGTGCTCTGGCGTCGTCTCGACGCGGCCTTTGCCGATCCGCTCGAGCTCAATCAGTCCTCGCATATCGGCACACCCGGCATTGTCGAGGCGCTCAGGGCCGGCTCGGTCTCAATCGTGAACGCGCTCGGCACCGGCATCGTCGAAACCCGCGCCTTCCTCGCTTTCATGCCGGCGATCTGCCGCCATCTGCTGGGCGAGGAACAGAAGCTGCCCTCGATCGCCACCTGGTGGTGCGGCCAAGGCGCCGAACGCGAACAGGTCGCCGCCAACCTCGACCGCATGGTCATCGGCCCCGCCTACCAGACCCGCCCTTTCTTCGACGACAATGGCCAGTCGGTACTCGGCCGTACGCTTGATGAGAAGGCTCGAGCCTCGATCGCAGATTGGCTTAGCGCCGAGGGCGGCAAGCTCGTGGGCCAGGAGGTGGTCACGCTCTCGACCACCCCTGCCTGGGTGCGCGGGCGGCTGACGCCGCGGCCGATGAGCCTGCGGGTGTTTGCGGCACGCACCCGCGACGGCTGGCAGATTATGCCAGGCGGCTTTGCCCGCATCGGCTCCGGCGACGATGTCGCCGCGATCGCGATGCAGGCGGGCGGCACCGCCGCCGATGTCTGGATCGTCAGCGACCGACCGGTCGAGCGCACGACGCTGCTTCCGGCCGAGGAAAGTTTCACCCGCAACATGCCGGGAAGCCTGCCGAGCCGGGCGGCCGACAATCTCTTCTGGCTCGGCCGCTATATCGAGCGTGCGGAAGGGGCGCTACGCATCCTGCGCGCCTGGCACGGCCGCTTCGCCGAAACCGCCGATCCGGACCTGCCGCTCCTTAAGGATGTCGGCGACTATCTCGCAGCCCTCGACATCGATGCGCGCCAGCCTGTGCCCGACAGCCTGCTCGCCAATATCGCAAGCGCCCTCTTCAGCGCCGGCAACATCCGCGACCGGTTCTCGCCGGACGGCTGGCTGGCACTGAACGACCTGTCGCAGACGGCGCGCAAGTTCCACGCGACGGTGCAGGCCGGCGACGACGCGACCCGCGCGATCACCGTGCTCCTGCGCAAGCTCGCCGGCTTTGCCGGTCTCGTGCATGAAAACATGTACCGCTTCACCGGCTGGCGCTTCCTTTCGATCGGCCGCTATATCGAGCGCGGCCTGCACATGACCCGGCTGCTCGGCCACATGTCGGGGCCGGATGCGCCCGATGGCGCCTATGACATGCTGCTCGAAATCGGCGACAGCGTCATGACCCATCGCCGGCGCTACAATGTCAGCACCGCCGCCTTGACGGTCACCGACCTCCTGGCGCTCGATCCGCTCAATCCGCGCTCGGTGCTTTACCAGTTGAATGAGATCAAGACCGAGGTCGAGCTGTTGCCGAACGCCTTCGTCAACGGCCAGATGTCCTCCTTCTACCGCGAGGCGATGCGGCTGCATTCGGGCCTGGCGGTGATGACACCGGAAGCCATGAACCTCGGCGTCTACAATCGGTTGGAGCGGGATCTCGAAAGCCTGTCCGATCTGCTCGCGCGCACCTATCTCGGCTAGCCATGCTTTACGACATCAGCCTGAAGATCATCTATGACTACGAAGTGCCGGTGTCCGGCGGCCGCCACCTCGTGCGCGTGCTGCCGGCGACGCTGCCCGGTCGCCAACGTCTCGTCGTCGGCTCGCTCAGCTGCCATCCCATGCCGGCCGAACGTACCGAGAGCATCGACTTCTTCGCCAACCCGTTTACGTCGATTCTCTTTCGCAACTCGCATGCAGACCTGACGATCCGCATGCAGGCGCGCGTGCAGGTGGAAGCACAGGCCCTGACCGCGGACTTCTCCCCTGACCTCACCGGCCTGCCGGCCGAGCTTGCGGCCTGCTGGTCCGTCGATGCCGACGCGCCGCATCACTTCGCCGGCCCGAGCCCACTCTTGCCCGAGGTCGCCGACATTGCCGCCTACGCGCGTGACACCATTACCGACACGATGACCGTGCGCCAGATCGCCGTTGCACTGTGTGACCGCATCCATCGCGACTTCGCCTATGACGGCGAGGCGACGACCGTGAACACGACGCCGGCAGAAGCGTTCAAGCTCAAGCGCGGCGTCTGCCAGGATTTCGCCCATGTCATGATCGTGGCGCTCAGAAGCCTCGGCATCCCTGCCGGCTATGTTAGCGGTTTCCTAAGGACGATCCCTCCGCCCGGCAAGGAGCGCCTGGAGGGGGCCGATGCCATGCACGCCTGGGTGCGCGTCTGGTGCGGCACAACCGGTGGGTGGCTCGAACTCGATCCGACCAACAATATTCCGGCTGGAACCGACCATATCGTCGTCGGCCATGGCCGCGACTACGGCGATGTCGCGCCCGTCATCGGGGTCCTGAAAAGCTACGGCAGCCAAACGACGAAACAGGCGGTCGACGTCATTCCGGTACCGTGACCCGATTTGGCACAGGCCGATTCCCGCTTCGGAACAGACAGGGTGCCGCAGAACCCCTTACAACAACCGGTTTTCCGGCAATCCATTAAAATTGCAAGGATTGCCGGAACGATATCGTAAGCCATCGCCGCTATTGATGCCCCCAAGCTTGCAACGTGTTCCTTTGGGGTGTGCAAAGATGGGAAGACGATACACGGTAGGCCGGTCCTTCGTAGCTATGCTCAAGGACCGGGGTGGCAATTTTGGCATCATGGCAGCACTCGCGGCGCCATTGGTGTTGGCAGCCGGCGGCGTCGCCGTCGATCTGGCCACCATGATGACGACGAAAAACCAGATGCAGGATGCAGCCGACGCTGCAGCACTTGCGGCTGCGTCCGCACTCGTTGCAAACAAGGATACCCTGGCGACCGAGAAGGCCAAGGAAATCGCCTTGAACTTCCTGAAGGCGCAGTCGGGCGCAAGCTCGACCGATCTGCCCGGTGGAGCCGGCGGCAGCGACCCGGGCACCAGCAGCGCTTCCGCGGGCGGCGTGACCGACCCGACGGAGACCCAGGTTCAGCCGACGGTCGACATCGTCATGACGACTGTCGGCAAGAGCGACAAGGCCTTCAAGGTCACGATCGTCAACAAGCAGACAATTCAGCTCAACCCCATGACGCGGTTGCTCGGACAGAAGTCCGTCAATCTGGAAACGGTAGCCGTTGCCGAGAGCGCGACGGAAACCAAGAACGCCATGTCGATGTATCTCGTGCTCGACCGCTCGGGCTCGATGGCCTTCGTGACGAATGTGAAGGACGAGAAGCGCACCAAGTGCAAGAACTGGACGGCGGAGAACTGGGGCAAGAGCATCTCTGAGACCAGCCCTTGCATGATCGACAAGATCACGACCTTGAAATCCGCGGTTGAGACGCTGCTGAAGCCACTCACCGAGATGGACCCCGACAACAAGTATGTCCGTGTCGGCGCTGTTTCCTATAGCAGCTCCATCTTCCCGGAAGAGAAACTGGCCTGGGGCACGACGAAGGCCAGTACCTACGTCAAGAACCTGGAGGCGAACGGCGGCACGGATTCGAGCGGCGCTTTCGCCAAGGCCGTCACGGATCTGAAGCTCAAGGGCGAAAACGACGCGCACACGGCTTCCAACGGCCTGACGCCGAAAAAGTACATCGTCTTCATGACCGATGGGGCGAACACACATTTCGAAGGAAAGGCGTTGACCATCCCGGCGGCGCCAAAGCCGGAACCGGAACTCGACAAGTACAAAGCCCAGGATTCCAAATCCGACACGGCAACGCTCAAGGCGTGCCAGGATGCCAAGGACGCCGGCATTCGCGTCTTCACCATCGCCTTCATGGCGCCGATCCAGGGAAAATCGGTGCTCAGCCGATGCGCCAGCAGCACAGCCGACTACAAGTCGCCGGAAGATGCCGCAGCTCTGGTCAAGGTTTTCGGTGAAATCGGCGCCACCACCTCGGGCAAGATGGCACGCCTGACAAGGTAAGACAGACCACATCGCTGACGATGCCGCCCGGCCCCGCCGGGCGGCATTTTGCGTTTCGGCGGGATACGTTCTCCACCGTCTGAGACAAGTCTAATCCATTTAAAAACATCTGTTGCAAGCGCTTCGGATCGATGCATAAATTGGCTTTATCCCCGGTCGGGTCCGGCCTGCGATCTCCCAACGCAAAAGGGTAAAGACAGTTTCATGATGAACAGGCTCTCCACCAACGACGTGCCGCAGCCCGCCCCAAGGTCGTCTGAACCTAGCCAGCTCGCCGTCGAAATCCTCGAACGTCTGAAGTACCGCATCGGCAAGGACCCGAAGGTCGCCAAGCCCCATGACTGGCTGACGGCGGCGATCCTGGTTGCGCGTGACCGCATCACCGACAAGTGGATGGACTCCACCCGCAAGACCTACGCAACCGGCGCCAAGCGCGTTTATTATCTCTCGCTCGAATTCCTCATCGGCCGGCTGATGCGCGATGCGATGACCAATATCGGCCTGATGGACGAGATGCGCGACGCACTCGCCTCCCTCGGCGTCGATATCGATGTCGTCGCCCAGCTCGAGCCGGATGCGGCCCTCGGCAATGGCGGTCTCGGACGGCTGGCTGCCTGTTTCATGGAATCGATGGCGACCGTCGACGTACCCGCCTATGGCTACGGCATCCGCTACATGCATGGCCTCTTCCGCCAGCAGATGGCCGATGGCTGGCAGGTGGAACTACCCGAAACCTGGCTTGCCCACGGCAACCCCTGGGAATTCGAACGCCGCGAAAGCTCTTACGAAATCGGCTTCGGCGGCGTGGTCGAAACCGCCAATGTCGACGAGGAAATCCAGCGTTTCGTGTGGAAACCGGCCGAGCGCGTCATCGCCACCGCCTTCGACACGCCCGCCGTCGGCTGGCGGGCAAAACGCGTCAACACGCTGCGCTTGTGGACCGCGCAGCCGATTGACCCGATCCTGCTGGCCGCCTTCAACGCCGGCGACCACATCGGCGCCCTTCGCGAAAGCAACAAGGCGGAAAGCCTGACGCGTGTTCTCTATCCGGCCGACGCGACGCCAGCGGGCCAGGAGCTGCGCCTACGCCAGGAATACTTCTTTTCCTCGGCCTCGCTGCAGGACATCCTGCGCCGTCACCTGCAGCAATACCCGGACTTCAACTCGCTGCCGGACGCCGTCGCCATCCAGCTCAATGACACCCATCCAGCCATTTCCATTGCCGAACTGGTGCGGCTCTTGACCGACCTGCACGGCCTCGATTTCGAGCAGGCCTGGGACATCACCCGCCGCACGATCTCCTACACCAACCACACGCTTCTGCCCGAAGCGCTCGAAAGCTGGCCGGTACCGCTGATCGAGCGCCTGCTGCCGCGCCACATGCAGATCGTCTATGCGATCAACGCCAAGATCCTGATCGAGGCCCGCCGCCAGAAGGGCGCCACGGACGACGAAATCCGCAACATCTCGCTGATCGACGAAAGCGGCGAACGACGCGTGCGCATGGGCAATCTCGCCTTTGTCGGCTCGCACTCGATCAACGGCGTTTCGGCACTGCACACCGAGCTGATGAAGGAAACGGTGTTTGCCGACCTGCACAAGCTCTACCCGGACCGCATCAACAACAAGACCAACGGCATTACGCCGCGCCGCTGGCTGATGCAGTGCAATCCCGGTCTCTTCGGACTGATCCGCGACGCGATCGGCGACGAGTTCATGGACAATACCGAGGCGCTGCAGGCGCTCGACGTCTTCGCCGACAAGGCGGACTTCCAGGAACATTTCGCCGCGGTCAAACGCGCCAACAAGGTGCGCCTCGCGCAGCTCGTGCAGAGCCGCCTCGGCATCCGGCTCGATCCGTCGGCGATGTTCGACATCCAGATCAAGCGCATCCACGAGTACAAGCGCCAGCTCCTCAACATCATCGAGGCGGTGGCGCTCTACGACCAGATCCGCTCCCATCCGGAGCTCGACTGGGTGCCGCGCGTCAAGCTCTTTGCCGGCAAGGCGGCGCCGAGCTATCACAATGCCAAGCTGATCATCAAACTGGCCAACGACGTCGCCCGTGTCGTCAACAACGATCCGGCGGTGCGCGGCCTCCTGAAGATCGTCTTCGTGCCGAACTACAACGTCTCGCTCGCCGAGATCATGGTTCCGGCTGCCGACCTTTCCGAGCAGATCTCGACGGCCGGCATGGAAGCATCGGGCACCGGCAACATGAAGTTCGCGCTGAACGGCGCCTTGACGATCGGTACGCTCGACGGCGCCAATGTCGAAATGCGCGACTGGATCGGCGAGGAAAACATCAAGATCTTCGGCATGACCGCCGAAGAGGTGACCAGGGCACGAGCCGAAGGTCACAACCCGCGCGCCATCATCGAAGGCTCGCGCGAGCTGTCGCAGGCGCTGCAGGCGATTGCGTCCGGCGTGTTCTCGCCCGATGACCGCAATCGCTTCGCAAGCCTCGTCGAAGGTCTCTACAATCACGACTGGTTCATGGTCGCTGCCGATTTCGAAGCCTACGCCAAGGCGCAGCGCGAGCTCGACCAGCTCTGGACGACGCCGTCCGACTGGCACGCGCAGGCAATCCGCAACACCGCAAGGATGGGCTGGTTCTCGTCCGATCGCACCATCCGGCAATATGCCGGGGAAATCTGGAGAGCTGGATGACGCCCTCGGCCGGCAAGGACCCGGAACCCGCAGCTTCAGGTCTGCTGTCAGCCCCGGATATCGCGGCCATCCTCAAGGGCACGCATGACGACCCCTTTGCGGTTCTTGGCGTGCACCCCGTCGGCAAGACCGTCCTTGCCCGCTGCTTCATCCCCGATGCCGAGACGGTGACGGTCGAAACGCTCTCGGGCAAGGACCTGGGGGCGATCGAACGGCGCGACGATGCCGGCTTCTTCGAAGGCCCGGTGGCGCTGAAGAAGCCACAGCCCGTCCGCTACCGCGCCCGCAATCAGGGCGGCGAATGGGTGGTCGTTGATCCCTACAGCTTCGGTCCGGTTCTCGGGCCGATGGACGATTATTACATTCGCGAAGGCTCGCATCTCAGGCTCTTCGACAAGATGGGGGCGCACCCGATCGAGCATGACGGTGCCAGCGGCTACCATTTCGCCGTCTGGGCACCCAATGCGAAGCGTGTTTCGGTCGTCGGCCAGTTCAACGACTGGGACGGCCGTCGCCACGTCATGCGGTTGCGCACCGACACCGGCATCTGGGAAATCTTCATTCCCGGCGTCGATGCGGGCCTTGTCTACAAGTACGAGATCCTCGACCGCAACGGCACGCGTCTGCCGCTCAAGGCCGATCCCTTTGCCCGGCGCTCCGAACTACGCCCGAACACGGCCTCGATGACCACGCCGGAAATCGCGCAGACCTGGGACGACGAGGCACACCGCAAGCATTGGGCCTCGGCCGACGCAAGACGGCAACCGATCTCGATCTACGAAGTGCACGCCGGTTCCTGGCAGCGCCGCGACAATGGCGAGATGCTCTCCTGGGACGAGCTTGCCGACCGGCTGATCCCCTACTGCGTCGACATGGGCTTTACTCATATCGAGTTTCTGCCGATCTCGGAGTTTCCTTTCGACCCCTCCTGGGGCTACCAGACAACCGGTCTTTATGCGCCGACCGCCCGTTTCGGCGAGCCCGAAGGTTTTGCCCGCTTCGTCAACGGCTGCCACAAGGTCGGCATCGGCGTCATCCTCGACTGGGTGCCGGCGCATTTCCCGACCGACGAGCACGGCCTGCGCTGGTTCGACGGCACCGCACTCTACGAACACGAGGATCCGCGCCAAGGCTTCCACCCCGACTGGAACACGGCGATTTACAATTTCGGCCGCCAGGAAGTGCTGTCGTTCCTCGTCAACAATGCGCTCTACTGGGCGGAAAAATTCCATGTCGACGGCCTGCGCGTCGATGCGGTCGCCTCGATGCTCTACCTCGACTACTCGCGCAAGCACGGCGAGTGGGTGCCGAACGAATATGGCGGCAACGAGAACCTCGAGGCCGTCCGTTTCCTGCAGACGCTGAACACGGAAATATACGGCTCTCACAAGGGTATCCTGACGATCGCCGAGGAATCGACCTCCTGGCCGAAGGTCTCCCATCCGGTCCATGCGGGGGGTCTCGGGTTCGGCTTCAAGTGGAACATGGGCTTCATGCACGACACGCTGCAATATCTGTCGCGCGAGCCGGTGCACCGCAAGTTCCACCACAACGACCTGACATTCGGCCTGCTTTATGCCTTCAACGAGAACTTCGTGCTGCCGCTGTCCCATGACGAGGTCGTGCACGGCAAGGGCTCGCTGATCGCCAAGATGGCCGGCGACGACTGGCAGAAGTTCGCCAATCTCCGGGCCTACTACGCCTTCATGTGGGGCTATCCCGGCAAGAAGCTCTTGTTCATGGGTCAGGAGTTCGCGCAATGGCGCGAATGGTCCGAGGATCGGGCGCTCGACTGGAACCTGCTCGAATACCATCTGCACGAGGGCATGCGACGGCTGGTGCGTGACTTGAACGGCACCTACCGCGCCAAGCCGGCGCTGCATGCGCGCGATTGCGAAGGCGAAGGTTTCGAATGGCTGCTGGCCGACGACCGCGACAACTCGGTCTTTGCCTGGCTGCGCAAGGCGCCCGGCGAAAAACTGGTCGCCGTCATCACCAATTTCACCCCCGTCTACCGGGAAAGCTACGCCATCCCGCTGCCGGTCAAGGGTCGCTGGAAGGAGATCCTCAACAGCGACGCGGAAATCTATGGAGGAAGCGGCAAGGGCAATGGCGGCGCGGTTTTTGCCGAGAAGAACAGCACGGGAGCGATCATGGCCAACATCACCCTGCCGCCGCTCGCGACACTGATGCTGGAACAGGAGTAATTTATCCGACCCGCCAGCCGAAGGCGGCGGAAGACTGCAAATATCGAGGGCCGCAAGGCGTCGCAGAAGGCCGCCGTGACGACCCCTTAAGGTCAATGAATGGGGAGGACAAATGGTGGAAAAGCGTACGCAACCTCTGGCACGTGATGCCATGGCCTATGTTCTCGCCGGCGGTCGCGGCAGTCGCCTGAAGGAACTGACCGACCGACGGGCGAAGCCGGCGGTCTATTTCGGCGGCAAGGCCCGTATCATCGACTTCGCGCTGTCGAACGCGCTCAACTCCGGTATCCGCCGCATCGGCGTCGCCACCCAGTACAAGGCGCATTCGCTGATCCGCCACCTGCAGCGTGGCTGGAACTTCTTCCGCCCGGAGCGAAACGAAAGCTTCGATATTCTCCCGGCCAGCCAGCGCGTTTCCGAAACGCAATGGTACGAAGGCACGGCCGACGCCGTTTACCAGAACATCGACATCATCGAGGATCATGGCGTCGAATACATGGTGATCCTTGCTGGCGACCATATTTACAAGATGGACTACGAATTGATGCTGCAGCAGCACGTCGATTCCGGCGCCGACGTCACCATCGGCTGCCTCGAGGTGCCGCGCATGGAAGCAACCGGCTTCGGCGTGATGCATGTCGACGAAAAGGACCGCATCATCGCCTTCGTCGAGAAGCCGGCCGATCCGCCGGGCATTCCCGGCAATCCGGAGATGGCGCTTGCCTCCATGGGCATCTATGTCTTCCACACGAAGTTCCTGATGGATCTTCTGCGCCGCGACGCCGCCGATCCGAAATCGAGCCGCGACTTCGGCAAGGACATCATCCCCTACATCGTCGATAACGGCAAAGCCGTCGCCCACCGTTTCGCAGAGTCCTGCGTGCGGTCGGACTTCGAGCGCGAGGCCTACTGGCGCGACGTCGGCACGATCGATGCCTATTGGCAGGCCAATATCGACCTGACCCACGTGACGCCGGAGCTCGACATCTACGACAGCACCTGGCCGATCTGGACCTTTGCCGAGATCAAGCCGCCGGCGAAATTCGTGCATGACGATGAAAACCGCCGCGGCTCGGCAACCTCGTCGCTGATCTCCGGCGACTGCATTATCTCAGGCGCCGCGCTCAACCGCAGCCTGTTGTTCACAGGTGTCCGCGTAAATTCATATTCCCGTCTGGAGAATGCCGTAGTTCTTCCCGATGTGAAGATCGGTCGCCACGCGACGCTGCGCAACGTGGTCATCGACAGCCGTGTCGTGATCCCCGAGGGCCTCGTCGTCGGTGACGATCCGGTGCTCGATGCCAAGCGTTTCCGGCGTTCGGAAAACGGCGTCTGCCTGATCACGCAAACGATGATCGACAAACTGGGAATGTAGGCACTTCATGAACGTCCTGTCCGTTGCGTCCGAAGTCTATCCGCTGATCAAGACCGGGGGGCTCGCCGATGTCGTCGGCGCGCTTCCGGCAGCGCTTTTGCCGCACGGCGTCAAGACCCGCACGCTGGTGCCCGGCTATCCGGCCGTGCTGCAGAAGCTGAAGAAGAAAAAGAAGGTCGGCAGTTTCGAAAACCTGTTCGGCAATCCGGCGACAGTTCTCGCCGCCGAAATCGACGGGCTCGATCTGCTGGTCCTCGACCTGCCTGAACTCTACGCTCGAGACGGCGGCCCCTATGTCGATGCCACCGGCCGCGACTACGTCGACAATTTCCGCCGCTTTGCCGCACTCTCGCTTGCGGCGGCCGAAATTGCCGGCGGCGATGTCGTCTCGGGCTGGAAACCCGATATCGTTCACGCCCATGACTGGCAGACGGCGCTGACGCCGGTCTACATGCATTTCGGCCCGGCGGCCGCAACGCCGACGGTGATGACGATCCACAACATCGCCTTCCAGGGCCAGTTCGGCGCCTTAGTCTTCCCCGAGCTTGCCCTTCCCGCCGAAGCCTTCTCGATGCAGTTCGTCGAATATTACGGCGACGTCGGCTTCCTGAAGGGCGGCCTGCAGACCGCCGACGCCATTACCACCGTCAGCCCCTCCTATGCGCAGGAAATCCTGACGCCCGAATTCGGCATGGGCCTCGAAGGCCTGTTGAAGAGCCGCGTCGCCGACCTCTCTGGCATCGTCAACGGCATCGACGCCGACATCTGGGATCCGCAGACCGACCCGCACATCGCCCAGCATTTCAGCGCAACGAGCCTGAAGCAGCGCGCGGCCAACCGGCGTGCGCTCGAGGAACGCTTCGGCCTTGAAAAAGGCAACGGCCCGATCTTCTGCGTTGTCAGCCGGCTCACCTGGCAGAAGGGCATGGATCTGGTCGCCGAGATCGCCGACGAGCTCGTCGCCATGGGCGGCAAGCTCGTGGTGCTCGGCTCCGGCGACGCGGCGCTCGAAGGCGCGCTGCTCGCCGCTGCCTCCCGCCATCGCGGCCATATCGGCATGGTCACCGGCTACAACGAGCCGCTGTCGCATCTGATGCAGGCGGGCTCCGACGCCATCCTCATTCCGTCGCGCTTCGAGCCCTGCGGGCTTACCCAGCTCTATGGCCTGCGCTACGGCTGCGTGCCGGTCGTCGCCCGCACCGGCGGCCTTGCCGATACCATCATCGACGCCAACGAGGCCGGGCTTGCGGCCAAGGTCGCGACCGGCTTCCAGTTCACGCCTGTCAATGCCGATGGGTTGCGGCTTGCGATCCGGCGGGTGCTGCGTGCATACAGCGAGCCCAAAGTCTGGTCGAAAATTCAGACCCAGGGCATGAAATCGGACGTTTCCTGGGCCACAAGTGCCGAGCGTTACGTCTCTCTTTATTCCGGACTTCTCGGGAAAGGTTAAGTCAGCATGATAAGAACGGTTACCACAACCCCCTACGGCGACCAGAAGCCTGGCACGTCAGGGCTGCGCAAGAAGGTCCCGGTCTTCCAGCAGAAGAACTATGCCGAGAACTTCATCCAGTCGATCTTCGATTCGCTCGAAGGCTTTCAGGGCGAAACGCTTGTCATCGGCGGCGACGGTCGCTTCTACAACCGCGAAGTCATCCAGATCGCCATCAAGATGGCGGCGGCCAACGGCTTCGGCCGCGTGCTCGTCGGCCGCGGCGGCATCCTGTCGACGCCGGCTGCCTCCAACGTCATCCGCAAGTACAAAGCCTTTGGCGGCATCGTGTTGTCGGCCAGCCACAATCCTGGCGGCCCGACCGAAGACTTCGGCATCAAGTACAACATCGGCAATGGCGGCCCGGCACCGGAGAAGATCACTGACGCGATCTTCGCGCGCAGCAAGGTGATCGACAGCTACAAGATCTCCGATGTCGCCGACATCAACCTTGATGCCGAAGGCACGCAGGACATCGACGGCATGACGATCACCGTCATCGATCCCGTCGCCGATTATGCCGAGTTGATGGAAAGCCTGTTCGACTTCGGCGCGATCCGCAAAATGATTGAAGGCGGCTTCCGCGTCGTCTTCGATGCGATGAGCGCCGTTACCGGTCCCTATGCCAAGGAGATCATCGAAAAGCGACTCGGCGCGCCTAAGGGCTCGGTGATGAACTTCATCCCGCTGCCCGATTTCGGCGGCCACCACCCGGACCCGAATCTGGTTCATGCCCGCGCACTCTATGAGACGATGATGGCGCCCGACGCACCGGATTTCGGCGCCGCTTCCGACGGCGACGGCGACCGCAACCTCGTCATCGGCCGCGGCATCTTCATCACACCGTCCGACAGTCTGGCCATGCTCGCCGCCAACGCGCATCTGGCACCCGGCTATGCCAAGGGTCTTGCAGGTATCGCCCGTTCGATGCCGACCAGTGGTGCTGCCGACCGTGTCGCCGAAAAGCTCGGCATCGGCATCTACGAGACGCCGACCGGCTGGAAGTTCTTCGGCAACCTGCTCGACGAGGGCATGGCGACGATCTGCGGCGAGGAAAGTGCGGGCACCGGCTCCAACCACGTGCGCGAGAAGGACGGGCTCTGGGCAGTCCTGCTGTGGCTCAACATTCTGGCGGTGCGCAAGGAAAGCGCGCTCGACATCGTCAAGAACCATTGGGCGACCTACGGCCGCAACTACTATTCGCGCCACGACTACGAAGAGGTCGATTCTGATGCGGCCAATGGCCTGATCGCCAACCTGCGCGACCAGCTTGCCACGCTGCCCGGCAAGTCCTTCGGCGCGCTCAAGGTCGCGACCGCGGACGACTTCGCCTACAACGATCCGGTCGACCATTCCGTCAGCAAGAACCAGGGCATCCGCATCCTGTTCGAAGGCGGCTCCCGCGTCGTCTTCCGCCTGTCGGGCACCGGCACATCGGGAGCAACGCTGCGCGTCTATATCGAGCGCTTCGAGCCGGACGCCTCGCGTCACGATATCGAGACGCAGACGGCGCTCGCCGATCTCATCGCCGTTGCCGAAGAGATCGCCAGCATCAAGACCCGCACCGGCCGCACCGAGCCGAGCGTCATTACCTGAAATACCGCACTATCGGGGCCGCTGATGCGGCCCTTTTTCGTTTGCCGCTTACCCCCCTCTGCCCTGCCGGGCATCTCCCTCACAAGGGGGAGATCGATCTGCGGCACGGCCTTGCCCTAAGATGGCGTTGACGTCGCAGGGATCCCCTCGCCCGTAAACCAACGCATCGGTTTATCGGTGGAATGGGAGGATGCCACAAGTCAACCTCCCCCTTGTGGGGCAGATGCCCGGCCGGGCAGAGGGGGGTGGGTCACACACACCGACGACACCACGAAGAGGGCCGCCTTCATGCCGACCAAAGGAAACCCACCCCTCGGTGCCACCATCACCTCCGAAGGCACCGTGTTTTCGGTCTGGTCGCACAATGCCGCCCGTATCGATCTCTGCCTTTTCGACAAATCAGGCGCCAAACAGCTGCGCCAGCTGCCGATGACGCGGAACGGCGACATTCACAGCTTGAAGGTTGCCGACGCGCCGAAAGGAACGCGCTACGGCTTCCGGGCCGATGGCGTCTATTCGCCCGATCACGGTCTCTGGTTCGATCCATCCAAGCTTCTCGTCGATCCCTATGCCATCGAACTCGACCGCCCGTTTGGCCATGATCCGCGCCTGACGATCTTTGGCGAAGACACCGCCGACCTCGTACCGAAAGCGATCGTCACCGAGGTGAAGGCTGCCAAGGTGAAGGCGCCGCTCTTTCGCTCCGGCGGCCTTGTCTACGAAATCGCCGTCAAGCCTTTCACCATCCTCCATCCCGACGTACCCAAAGCCAAGCGCGGCACGGTGGCCGCCCTCGCCGAGCCCGCCATCATCGAACATCTGAAGCGCCTCGGCGTCTCGGCCATCGAGCTGATGCCGATCGTCGCCTGGATCGACGAACGCCATCTGCCACCGCTCGGTCTGAAGAACGGCTGGGGTTATAATCCGATCGCCCCTATGGCACTCGATCCGCGCCTGGTGCCGGGCGGCATCAAGGAGCTGCGAAAGACCGTCGAGGCGCTGCGCAAGGCCGGCATCGGCGTCATCCTCGATCTCGTTTTCAACCACTCCGGTGAAAGCGATTGCTTCGGCACAACGCTGTCGATGCGCGGGCTCGACAACCTGACTTATTATCGTCACGCCACCGACCGCCCGGGCGAACTGATCAACGATACCGGCTGCGGCAACACGATCGCCTGCGACAATCCGGTTGTCGAGGCACTGATCCTCGACAGCCTGCGCCACTTCGTCAGCGCTGCCGGCGTCGACGGCTTCCGCTTCGATCTCGCCTCGATCCTCGGCCGCGACATGGGCGGCTTCCACCGCGATGCCCCACTCTTTCAGGCGATTGCGGCCGATCCGCTGCTTGCCGACCGGGTGCTGATCGCCGAGCCCTGGGATATCGGTCCCGGTGGCTACCAGCTCGGCAATTTCCCCGCGCCCTTCCTCGAGTGGAACGACCGCGCCCGCGACGACCTCCGCATCTACTGGCGCGGCGATCGCCATTCGATCGGCGCGCTGGCGACAGCGCTTGCCGGCTCCTCAGGCAGTTTCGCCCGCTGGGGTGAGAGCGGCACGCGCACGGTCAACTTCATCGCCGCCCATGACGGCTTCACGCTGGCCGATCTCGTCTCCTATGCCGGCAAGCACAACGAGGCGAACGGCGAGGAAAATCGCGACGGCCACAACGAGAACCATTCCTGGAACAATGGCGCCGAAGGGCCGACGGCGGATCCGGAAATCAAGGCGGCTCGCCGCCATGACGTGATGGCGCTCATCGGAACGCTCTTTGCCACCCGCGGCACGATCATGCTGACCGCCGGCGACGAAGCCGGGCGCAGCCAGCGGGGCAACAACAACGCCTACTGCCAGGACAACGCCATCACCTGGCTCGACTGGACGGCGATGGACGACGAGATCGTCGCCCATACTGAGGCCCTGTCAGCCATGCGCTCCCGCTTCGGCGTTTTCGACGAGACCACGTTCCTGACAGGAAACGGCGACGTCGAGTGGTGCCGTCTCGACGGTCACCCGATGACCGTGACCGACTGGGAGCATCCGGCAACGGACAATCTGACAATGGTGCTGACCACCCCCGACCGCACGCAGAAGCGGGCAACGCGGCTTGCCGTCGTCATCAATCGCAGCCATGCGCCGCATCCCCTCCGCCTGCCCGACAGCGTCGATGGAAAATGGCAGGATGCGCTCGCAGCGTCATCCCCCGCCGATCACGTGGCGCCGCGCTCGGTTGCCTTCTTCGTCGAGGTTTTCTAAAGCTTTTCCACCACTTGCAGGTTGCAACGGGCGAGCCTATAGATCGCTTGGGGGGCTTGTTTCGAGGCGTTTACATGCTGCACGACATTTCACTTTCTGAGATCAAGGTGCTGGTCGGCAAGGAGGTCGGCGTTTCCGACTGGATCACGGTCACGCAGGAAACAATCGACAAATTCGCCGAGGCAACCAGCGACTATCAGTATATTCACGTCGACCCGGTGCGGGCCGCTGCCGAAACGCCCTTCGGCGGCACGATCGCGCATGGCTTCCTGTCGCTCTCGTTGCTCTCCGCGATGAACTACAATTGCCTGCCGAAAATCCGCGAACAGACCATGGGCATCAATTACGGCTTCGAGAAAGTGCGCTTCATCGCGCCGGTGAAGAGCGGCGCCAAGGTGCGCGGCCACTTCACCATGGCCGATGCCCGCTTCCGCGGCGCCAGCATGCTGATGATCACCTACGACGTCAGCGTCGAGATCGAAGGCGAGCGCAAGCCGGCGCTGACGGCAACCTGGCAGACGATCATCCAGTTCGATCCCAAGGATCGCCCCGCCGATGCCTGAGGCGGTTTGAGCAGGAAGATCCCATGACAGTAGCAGTCATCGTCGAGCCGGCCGACGGGCGTTTCGTCAGCGACTTTGCCGGCTGCGACTTTTCCTTCGAGGTCACGTCCGAGGCACGGCCGCCCTTCATCGGCCCCGATCTCGGCGACGTCGCTCCGGTCGAGAGCTACATCAAGACCTATGGATCCGACCCGGACGAGCTTGTGGAGACCGCGGCTGGGCCGGATGCCGCCCTCTTCACAGCGCGTCTCGACGGCCGGCTCGCCGGTTACATTGCACTCTCGAAGGCGTGGAACGGCTATGCCGAGGTGGACGATATCGCCGTCGACAAGGACGCGCGCCGCGCCGGCGTCGCGCGAGCTCTCATGGACAGGGCAGTGTCCTGGGCGCGGGAACGGGGCCTGCCGGGGATCAGGCTTGAGACCCAATCGAACAATGTCGCCGCCTGCCGCTTTTACGAGCGCTACGGCTTCGAGCTCGCCGGCCACGACCGACACCTCTATTCGGCATTGACGCCGGGAACGCACGAGATTGCGCTCTTCTGGTACTTGCGCTTCGCGTAAAAAAGCCAGGCGGCTGTCGTGGTCGCCAAATCAGTAAATGGAGAAGTCATTGCGCCAGCGTATCATCGTCTGCCCGCTCATTCAGAACAGGGGCGCCTACCTGCTCTGCAAGATGCCGCCCGATCGCGGCGTGTTTCCCGGGCAATGGGCGCTTTCGGGTGGCGGCCTCGAGCCGGGCGAACGTCTCGATGAGGGCCTGCGCCGTGAAATCCGGGAAGAGCTTGGAGACCGTCTGGAGATCGGAACGATCAAGCCCTGGACCTTCCGGGACGACATCCGGACAAAGTCCTATGCCGACGGCTCAACCGAGCAGCTTCATATGATCTATCTGATCTTTGACTGTGAGGCCGAAAATCGCGAGGTCAGCCTCAACGACGAGTTCGTCGAACATGCCTGGGTCGAACCCGAGCACCTTCAGGATTACGACCTGAACGACGCGACGAAGCGCACGCTCCTCGAAAAAGGTATCTTGCTCGCTCGGCAATGAGAGCGAGCTGTTTCAAACAGTCTTCGAATGCCGGGAGGTGCTTGCTCGCACCTCCCGGCTTTTTCATTTAGTGGCCGGCGTCAGCAGCGCCCTCGGAAAGCAGTCCGAAGACGAAGGGCGAGAACGACCGCCAGCACTCGACCCGGAACTGATCCTCAGCTGTGCGGAAGAGGATGATCTCCGCCTTGCCGAGGATCGTGCGCGAGCAGCCACCTACCGGGAAGATCGCCAGCGACAGATCCTGCGGGCAGCCGCTGTTGATAGCCACGTCGGCGCCCGGACCGCTGACAATGACGGCGACGTTGCGATGCGAAATGTCGACCGCCGAATGCAGCGTGCCGCTTGAGGCCGCTGCCGCCATCAGGTCGGCTTGGCTCTCATCGATGACCAGCCACTCGTCCGGGCCGATCCACAGCGCATGGCGCTGGCCGGAAGAAGCCGAGGTCTTCGGCCGGGTCGGCAGCGTCACGCCAAGTGCGGCCGAAAGGGCCGGCAGTGCGTCGGCGCCGGCGCGCAGCGAAATGCGCGTTGCTGCCGGTGCAGGCGTCAGGATCGCCTCGGCCGAGCCCCCGCGCGCGGTGAGTGCCGCCTTGCGGCTTGCAGTAACCTGGTCAGCCATGGAGGCGGCCCCCTTCCTTGTCAAAGAACACCATGTCGCTCACTTCGACGGCAATGGTGCGATCGGTCATCGGCACGTAGAGCGTCTGGCCGAGGCGCTCGCGGCCACCGGCCACCATGGCCAGCGCAATCGAGCGACCGCAGTTTGCCGACCAGTAGGACGACGTCACGTGACCGAGCATGGTCATCGGCTTCGGCTGGTTCGGGTCGGCGACGATCTGCGCGCCTTCCTCCAGCACCACCTTCGGATCCTTGGTGAGAAGACCGACGAGCTGCTTGCGGCCATCCTTGACGAGATCCGGGCGTTTCAGGCCGCGGATACCGACGAAGTCGGGCTTCTTCTTCGAGACGGCCCAGGAGAGGCCGGCATCGTCCGGCGTCAGCGTACCGTCGGTATCCTGGCCGACGATGATGTAGCCCTTTTCGGCGCGCAGCACGTGCATGGTTTCCGTGCCATAGGCGCAGGCGCCCATCGGCTCGGCCCGCGCCCAGATCGCTTCCCATACCGCCTGGCCGTAGTCCGCCGGCACGTTGACTTCGAAGCCCAGCTCGCCGGTGAACGACATGCGGAAGAGCCGTGTCGGCACGCCGCAGATCCTGCCCTCGGCGACGCTCATGTGCGGGAAGGCCTCGTTGGAGAGGTCGATGCCCTCGACGAGCGGAGCGATGATCTCGCGCGCCTTCGGTCCCTGCACGGCGATGACGGCCCACTGTTCCGTCGTCGAGGTCAGCCACACCTTCAGGTGCGGGAACTCGGTCTGCAGATAATCTTCCATGTGGTTCATGACGCGCGGCGCACCGCCGGTCGTGGTCGTCACGTGGAAGCGATCCTCGGCCAGTCGACCGACCACGCCGTCGTCATAGACGAAGCCGTCGTCGCGCAGCATGATGCCGTAGCGGCAGCGGCCGGGCTTCAGGTTGTCCCAGGCGTTGGTGTACATGAGATTGAGGAACTGCGCCGCATCCGGGCCAACAACCTCGATCTTGCCGAGCGTCGAGGCGTCGAAGACACCAGCCACGTCGCGCACCGTCTTGCACTCGCGCGCGACCGCCTCATGCATGTCTTCGCCGGAGCGCGGGTAGAACCAGGCGCGCTTCCAGTTGCCGACATCCTCGAACTCGGCGCCATGCGCCTCCTCCCAGGCGTGGATCGGCGTCTTGCGCGCGGGGTCGAACAGGGCACCACGCGAGTGGTTGACGATCGCTCCGAAGGTCACCGGCGTGTAGGGCTGGCGGAAGGTCGTCAGACCCACCTGCGGAATGTCCTTGCCAAGCGCTTCGGCGGCGATCGCCAGACCATGCATGTTGGAAAGCTTGCCCTGGTCGGACGCCATGCCGTTGGTGGTGAAGCGCTTGATGTGCTCGATCGAGTGCATGCCTTCGCGCACCGCCAGACGAATGTCCTTGGCGCAGACGTCGTGCTGGAAGTCGATGAAGGCCTTGACCGTGGTATCGGGACCAGCGCCTTCGGCAGCGCCGATCATGCCGCCGGTCCAGCCGTAGCGGTTTTCGCCCGAAAGCGTCACCTGCGCACCGCCCTCTGTACCGGCCGCACGCGCGGTCAGTTCGCCGGCCGCAAGCGCCTCGTCGATGGTTGCCTGCAGGTCGTCGGTGCCGTTGCAGGCGCCGATCGACAGGCAATCCTGCAGGTACGTGCCTGGCAGGAAGCGCTGCGTCGCCGCATCGAACTTCACCTTGCCGCGCGACTGCGAGAACAGGTGCACCGACGGTGTCCAGCCGGCCGAGACCAAAAGCGCGTCGACGGCGAACTTGCGGGCCGAGCCGCCGCCATTGCGGGCGACACTGATCGAGTTGACGCGGAGCTTGCCACCGGCCTTGATCACCGAATGCCCGGTCAGCACCTCGATGCCGAGCTTGCGCGCTTCCGCCAGCACCGCCTCGCCCGGATTTTCGCGGCAGTCGACGATAACAGGAACCGAAACACTGGCCCGCTTCAGGTCGAAGGCCGCCTCATAGGCCGAGTCATGCGCCGTGTAGACGCCAACCTTGGAGCCGACTGCGACGCCGAAGTGATTGAGATAGGTGCGGCCGGCCGAAGCGAGCATGATGCCCGGGCGGTCGTTGTTGGCGAACACCATGTGCCGCTCGATCTGGCCGTTGGCGAGGATCACCTTCTTGGCGCGCACCTGCCACAGCCGTTCACGCGGCAGCGACTTGTCGAGGGCCGCCAGATGATCGGTCACGCGCTCGACGAGGCCGACGAAATTGTGGTTGTAGTAGCCGAAGCCGGTGGTGCGGGTGAGCACCGTGACGTTGTCCATGGAGGCAAGCGTCTTGGCGGTCTCCTGCGCCCAGTCCCAGCCATCCTTGCCGTCGATGGTCGTGCCGCTCTCGTAGCGAAGCGCACCACCGACTTCCGGCTGCTCGTCGCAGATGATCACCTTGGCGCCGGCCTTGGCAGCGGCAAGTGCTGCGGATAGACCGGCAACACCCGCACCGATGACAAGCACATCGCAATGCGCGTAGCGGCTGGCATAGTGATCCGGATCGGCTTCCGTCGGCGTAACGCCGAGGCCGGCAGCACGGCGGATGAAGGGTTCGTAGATCGCGTGCCAGGCAGCCTTCGGCCACATGAAGGTCTTGTAGTAGAACCCGGCGGCAAAGAAAGGCGACAGGAGATCGTTGAAGCCGCCGACGTCGAAGGCAAGCGACGGCCAGCGGTTCTGCGATTCCACCTTCATGCCGTCGAAGACTTCCTGCACCGTGGCGCGCACGTTCGGCTGGCGGCGGGCGGCATCCCGCGAGACGTCGAGCAGCGCGTTCGGCTCCTCGGCTCCGGCCGAAAGAATGCCGCGCGGGCGGTGGTACTTGAACGAACGGCCGACCAGATGAATGCCGTTGGCAAGCAGCGCCGAAGCGACCGTGTCGCCCTCGAGCGCCGTCAGCGTGCGGCCGTCGAAGGTGAAGCGCGCGGTGCGGGCGGGGGTCAGGCGGCCGACGCCTGGAATGCGATTGGCGCCCATCATTTCGCGGCTCCCTTATCCTGGCCGTTCTTGTCCTGCTCGCTCTGGAGAATGGTGGCGATGTCAGGCTTCGGTTCGCCAGCCTTGTAGGTGGTGTAGAAACGGTCGCTGACCGTGTCGCGGGCGGCGTTGAAGAATCGGCCGCAGCCATGGATGTGGCGCCAGCGTTCGAAGATCAGACCCTTGGGGTTCTGACGCAGGAAGAAATATTCCTCGAACTGTTCGTCGGTGATGTCGGCGATGTTTTCCGGACGGGCGATATGGGCGTCGCCGGCACCGCGGAACTCGAGCTCGGAACGCTCTTCCTCGCAATAGGGGCAGTAGATCAGAAGCATCTCGAAATCCTCAGTGCGCAACGGCGGCGGCAGCCGCTTCGTCGATGAGCCGGCCGGTGCGGAAGCGCTCCAGCGTCAACCCTGCGGCGAGACGATGCGGCTCGCCCTTGGCGATCAGATGGGCGAAGAGATGGGCCGAGCCCGGCGTCGCCTTGAAGCCGCCCGTACCCCAGCCGGCGTTCAGGTAGAGGCCCGGAACCGGCGTGACACCCTGGATCGGCGAGCGGTCCTGGGTGACGTCGACGATGCCGCCCCACTGCCGCATCATCTTGACGCGGCGGAACATCGGGAAGAGCTCGCAGATCGCATCGAGCGTATGGGTAATGATCTGCAGGCCGCCGGTCTGCGAATAGGAATTGTACTGGTCGGTGCCGGCGCCGATGACGAACTCGCCCTTGTCGGACTGCGAGATATAGGCATGCACCGAGTTCGACATGACGACGCAGGGGAAGATCGGCTTCAGCGGTTCGGAGACCAGCGCCTGCAGCGGCTGGCTCTGCAGCGGCACGCGCACATCGGCCATCTGCATCAGCACCGAGGTGTGGCCGGCGGCGGAAATGCCGACCTTCTTAGCGCCGATATAGCCGCGATTGGTGTCGACCCCGACGACCCGGCCGGTCTCGTCGCGGCGGATCCCGGTCACTTCGCAGTTCTGGATGATGTGCACGCCGCGGTCGGAGGCCGCACGCGCATAGCCCCAGGCAACCGCATCGTGGCGGGCCGTGCCGCCACGGCGCTGCAGGGCCGCCCCGTTGATCGGGTAGCGCGCAGTCTTGGCGATATCGAGCGGCGGGCAATAGGCCTTGGCCTGCTCCGGCGTCAGCCACTCGTTGTCGATGCCGTAGAGACGGTTGGCATTGATGTGGCGCTTGAACGACTGCTGGTCATGGATGTTGTGCGACAGCATCATCACGCCGCGGGGCGAATACATGACGTTGTAGTTCAGATCCTGCGAGAGGTTTTCCCAGAGCTTCAGCGAATGCTCGTAGATGTCCATGCTCTCTTCATAGAGATAGTTGGACCGGATGATCGTCGTGTTGCGGCCGGTATTGCCGCCGCCGATCCATCCCTTTTCGAGCACCGCGACATTTGTGATGCCGTGCTCCTTGGCAAGGTAATAGGCTGCTCCCAAGCCATGGCCGCCGCCGCCGATGATGATGGCGTCATACTCCTTTCGCGGCTCCGGCGATGCCCAGTGCGGGCCCCATCCCTTGTGGCCGCGCAGCGCCTCGCGCGCCACGGCGAAAACTGAATATTTGCGCATCGGCCCGTTACTCCCGGTGATCATTCTCGTTGGAGTTAGAAATCGCAAATCCGAGACCTGCGCAACGTTTCTTTTGCGACGCATTTGCGTGGACTTGCGCGCAGTTGCGACATGACTATGGATCGGTTAAGCGGCGGGGGAGAAGTCGCGCGACACTCGTATCTCAGGTTTTTTTCAGCGCCGCCTCATGTCGTCGCTGGACTTTCGCCTGATGATCTGGTATCCGCTCATCTAATCGTAAAGCTTCCAGCTTAGCGAATGTCACTCTTTTGCCTCCGCACCTGACGGAGCAGCAAACAACACGAACCAAGGAACGGGATTCACGTGCAGGTACTAGTCCGCGATAACAATGTCGATCAGGCGCTCCGCGCTCTCAAGAAGAAGATGCAGCGCGAAGGCATTTTCCGCGAAATGAAGATGCGTGACTACTACGAGAAGCCGTCCCAGAAGCGCGCTCGCGAAAAGGCTGAAGCCGTTCGCCGCGTCCGCAAGCTGGCACGCAAGCGTGCACAGCGCGAAGGCCTCCTGGCTCGCTGATTTGTCGTTTTTTCGACGCTATTCGATGTAAGTCGTGGCGGGGGCGAAATATCGCCACCGCCTTTTTTTGGTATGGACATCTTTTCCGCCGACAGGCTAGCGTGCTCGACGCTGCCACCGACGGACGACCGACCGGAGTGTTTGGACCGGTGGTCTGCCAAGGCCGACTTTGGCCCGGCTTGAGGAGCCCGCGGGGAGTTCAGCGGCTCCAGAAACGGAAAGCCGATGGCTTTCGAGACCTTGTCGATTTGAGGGATCAACCTTTGACACTTGCTGCCATGACTGCGGACGTCTCCGGTTTTAATGTCCATGAGGCGTCTCGCCGCCACCAGCGCAAGCCGAGGCTTGCCGCCATGCTGCTTCTCGGCTCGGCCCTCCTCATCGCCGGCTGCACGACCGACGGTCCGGACTCCGTCACCAACAAGGTCGAGCGCGAACAGGGCTCGCAGGAAAACATCGCCTCGCTTTCGAGCGTCATCGCCTCCAACCCGAGCGATCCGGAAGGCTACAATGTCCGCGGCTCGGCTTACGGCCGCGCCGGCGAATACCGCCGCGCGATTGCCGATTTCGACCAGGCGATCAAGCTGAACCCGCGCTTCTACCAGGCCTATGCCAACCGGGCGCTCGTTCATCGCAACATGGGCAATACCCAGGCAGCGCTTGCCGACTACAACACGGCCCTGCAGCTCAACGCCAACTACGACGTCGCTTATATCGGCCGCGGCAATCTCTATCGCCAGGCCGGCCAGCTCGATTCCGCCTTCAACGATTTCAACAAGGCCATCCAGCTCGATACCACCGATCCGCGCGCCTATCACAATCGCGGCCTGATCTACCAGGCACGCAACCAGCACGGTCAGGCGATCGAAGACTTCTCGACCGCGATCTCGCTGTCGCCGAGCTCGCCGGAACCCTATAACGGCCGCGGCATCTCCTATGTCGCGCAAGGCGACGACGACAACGCCTTCTCCGACTTCAACACCGCGATCAACCTGAACGGCAAGGTCGCCGAATCCTGGGCCAACCAGGCGCTGATCTACGAGCGCAAGGGCGACAAGGCCAAAGCGTCGAAATCCTATTCGCACGCGCTGCAGCTCGACCCGAAATACGAGCCGGCCCGCGCAGGCCTTGCCCGCGTCAAGGCATCCTGAGCCAACCCGTTCACGCATTTCGAAACGCCCGCGACCGCATCGCGGGCGTTTTCGTTTGCAGGCATTGCCCCTGCACAGCGGAACCTTCCTGCCCGCCATCCGTTTGCTTGAAGCATCAAGAACGGAGACTAGCCATGATCAAACGAACCCTCGTCACTGCGCTGGCGCTCGCCGCGCTTGCCACGGGCCCGGCCGCCGCGCAAAACTATGTCGCCCTTGGCCGCCTCGTTTGTGGTTCGGAAGGCGGCACTGGCATGATCCTGACCTCAACCAAGAACCTGATGTGCACCTTCACGCCCACCAATGGCGCACCGAAGGCCGTCTATGCCGGCACGATCCGCAAGATCGGCATCGACATCGGCAAGACGGGAAAGAGCACGATGATCTGGGACGTGCTTGCCAAGACAGGCACACCGATCAGCGAATTCGCGCTTGCCGGTGAGTATTACGGCGTCGGCGCCGATGCGAGTCTCGCCGTCGGCGGTGGCGCCAAGGTGATCGGCGGCGGCACCAACAAGGCGTTTATGCTACAGCCGGTCAATGTCCAGGTGCAGGAAGGCCTGAACCTCGCCGTCGGCATTGACGAGCTGACACTGGCACCGGCTGGCTAAGTCGACCTGGACTAAAGCTCGACACATCGCCGCATACGGCGCGCGCATCTCCTTCAACGCGAAACGCCCGCCGAAAGGCGGGCGTTTCTTTATCGGTCGATGCGAGCAGCCCTCAGGCGTGCAGCGCCTTGACGATGTCTTCCGTCACCTTCTTGGCATCACCAAGCAGCATCATCGTGCCGTCCTTGTAGAACAGCGTGTTGTCGATGCCGGCATAGCCGGAGCCGAGCGAACGCTTGACGAACAGGCAGGTCTTGGCCTTGTCCACGTCGAGGATCGGCATGCCGTAGATCGGCGAGGACTTGTCGTCGCGCGCCGCCGGGTTGGTGACGTCATTGGCGCCGATGACATAGGCGACATCGGCCTGCGCGAACTCGGAATTGATATCCTCGAGCTCGAACACTTCGTCATAGGGAACGTTTGCTTCCGCCAGCAGAACGTTCATATGGCCGGGCATGCGGCCCGCGACCGGATGGATCGCATATTTGACCTCGACGCCGGCCGCCTTCAGCTGATCGGCCATTTCGCGCAGCGCATGCTGCGCCTGAGCAACCGCCATGCCGTAGCCGGGCACGATGATCACCTTGGAGGCGTTCGCCATCAGGAAGGCCGCGTCATCGGCCGAGCCCTGCTTGACCGTGCGCTGGACGCCGTCGTCACTGCCGGCCGCTGCTGTCTCACCGCCGAAGCCGCCGAGGATGACCGAGATGAACGAGCGGTTCATGCCCTTGCACATGATGTAGGAGAGGATCGCACCGGACGAACCGACGAGCGCCCCGGTGATGATCAGCGCCAGGTTGCCGAGTGTGAAGCCGATGCCGGCCGCCGCCCAGCCCGAATAGGAGTTGAGCATCGAGACCACCACCGGCATGTCGGCGCCGCCGATCGGAATGATGATCAGCACGCCGAGCGCCAGCGACAGTGCGACGATCAGCCAGAACACCGTCGTGCTCTGGGTCAGGACCAGCATGATCACCAGCACGACGAGCGCCGCGGCCAGACCGGCATTGATCGCATGGCGACCCGAAAGCATGATCGGCTTGCCGGACATGCGACCGTCGAGCTTGAGGAAGGCGATGACCGAGCCGGTAAAGGTGATCGCGCCGATGGCGACGCCGAGCGACATTTCGACCAGCGCCTGCGCGTGGATGTCACCGATCGTACCGATGCCGAAGCTTTCCGGCGCATACATGGCGGCAGCCGCGACCATGACGGCCGCAAGACCGACCAGCGAGTGAAAGGCAGCAACAAGTTGCGGCATCGACGTCATGGCGATGCGGCGGGCGATGAACGCACCAATACCGCCGCCGATGGCAAGGCCAAGCACGATCAGCATCAGGCCACCGAAGCTCGGCTTGGCGAGCAGCAACGTCGTGACGATGGCGATGCCCATGCCGACCATGCCGTAGGTATTGCCCTTGCGGCTGGTGGTCGGATGCGAGAGGCCGCGCAGCGCCATGATGAACAGGACGCCGGAGACGAGATAGAGGAAGGCTGCGAAGTTGGCGTTCATCGGGCCGGCCTCACTTGTCTTTTTTCTTGTACATGGCCAGCATGCGCTGGGTGACGAGGAAGCCGCCGAAGATGTTGACCGAGGCCAGCACCAGCGCAATGAAGCCAAAGCCGGTCGCCAGCCCCGAGGCGGAAATGCCGACCGCCAGCAGGGCGCCGACGACGATGACCGAGGAGATCGCGTTGGTGACCGCCATCAGCGGCGTGTGCAGCGCCGGCGTCACCGACCAGACCACGTAGTAGCCGACGAAGATCGCCAGCACGAAGATCGCCAGGCGAAAGACGAAGGGGTCGATCGCCCCGCCGGTGGCGCCATGGGCGACGGCACCGGCCGCATCCGGCACATACTCGGCCGCGGTGCGGACCGCTTCCACCGCCCGGTCGAGATCGGCGAGCGCCTTGTCGAGAAGTTCATTCGCCATCACTTGTCCCCCTTGCTGGCGCCGAAGTTCGGATGCACGACCTGACCGCCATGGGTGAGCGCCGTCGCCTTGACGAGCTCGTCTTCCATGTTGAGCGCGAGCGCCTTGGTCTCCTTGGAGACCATCGTCTCCAGGAAGGTGACGAGGTTCTTGGCATAAAGCCCGGAGGCGGAAGCGGCGATGCGGCCAGGCACATTCAGATGGCCGATAACCTTGACGCCTTCGACCTCGGCGACCTTGCCGGCCTCTGCCCCCTCGACGTTGCCGCCGCGCTCGACCGCAAGGTCGACCGCGATCGAACCGGGCTTCATGCTCTTCAGCATCTCGCGGGTAACGAGCCGCGGCGCCGGGCGGCCGGGGATAAGCGCCGTGGTAATAACGATGTCCTGCTTGGCGATATGCTCGGCGACAAGTGCTGCCTGCTTGGCCTGATAGTCCTTGGACATTTCCTTGGCGTAGCCGCCGGCGGTCTCAGCCGCCTTGAACTCGTCGTCCTCGACGGCGATGAACTTGGCCCCGAGCGAGGCGACCTGCTCCTTGGCGGCGGGACGCACGTCGGTTGCCGAGACCACGGCCCCGAGACGGCGGGCCGTCGCGATCGCCTGCAGACCGGCAACGCCGGCGCCCATGACGAAGACCTTGGCGGCAGGAACCGTGCCGGCCGCCGTCATCATCATCGGCAGCGCCCGGTCATATTCGTAGGCCGCGTCGATGACCGCCTGATAGCCGGCGAGGTTGGCCTGGCTGGACAGCACGTCCATCGACTGCGCGCGCGTGATGCGCGGCATCAGCTCCATCGCAAAAGCGGTCAATCCGGCATTCGCCATGTCGGCGATCGCCGCCTCGTTGCCGTAGGGATCCATGATGGCGATGACGATGGCGCCGGACCTGTAGCCGGCAATCTCGACACTCGTCGGCCGACGGACCTTGAGCACGACATCCGCCGCCCTGTAGTCTGCCGTCGTGCCGATCCGGGCTCCGGACTTTTCGAACTCGGCATCCGGAATGCGCGACAGAAACCCGGCGCCCGCCTCGACGACGACGTCGAAGCCGAGACCTTTCAGTTTCTTCACAGTATCCGGTGATGCGGCAACGCGACCCTCATTCGGATCCGTTTCCTTGGCGACGAAGACGATCTCGCTCACAAGTCCCCCCTCCTGGCCGCAATCGAGCCAGGGCCGGAATGCGGGCATTCTCTCCGACTGCAAAGCGGGTGGCCTACCGGGCCGACACGCCCTCATGTGCGCGGCACACCTGTGCCCGGCGCAATCGTCTGGAGCAAGCCATCGCCTGGATGCGGGACCTTTGGCGATCCACCGGCATCGAGCCGCAATCGGGCTCTGCGGGCCTGCTGTCCACTCCTCCCTCACTCGGGTGAGGACTATCCACCTCTGCCCTACGACGGGCATCCGGGCCTCAAGCCATATGCGTCGGCACCTCCAGCCGGCGACATGCAGCTTCTTCCGGGCAAACGCCCGGTCGCCGAGGCAGCACGGTGTGCGCTCCCTCAACAGTCGGTTTGGTCGCGCCGATTAGCGAAGGAAGAAGAAACCGGCGACGTTGATCAGAATGAAAAGCACGATCGAGGAGATCAGGCCCATCGTCGTGAAGAAGCCGGCAGCCATCGCGATCAGCAGGGCGACGCAGAAAAGCGTGCCGTACTTCGAGGCACTCAGGAACATGAGGTAGGTCTTCTCGTGTTCCGGATAGTCCATCGGAGCGCCCACATCGACCGGTCCAGAATGATGCTCAGCCATCGTTCAAAATTCTCCCTGAATGCCGCGGCGCCACCTTGGGGTCATCGCCGCCCCTATCGAAGCATGGTCTCGCGAAAAGCCGCGAAACCCTTATAGCTGCCCTTACACAATGCGCACGGCTGGCGCAACGAAAACCCGTTCTTTAGCCGTGCCTGATGGGGCGAAATGTCACGCCACACAGCAAGGTGCGGCGCGCCTCGACGCGCCCCGAATTCGCATTCGCAATCGAGGCCGCTTACCGGAAGACGGACGTCCGGTAGGAGCGGCCGTAGCCGGTCTGCGCCATGCGCGCGGTCGGCAGGATCGTCAGCGGCGCAAACGGCACCTCGCTGCGGTCGGCAAACATCATGCGGCGTTCGAACGGTTCGGAATCGAAGACCGGGTAGCGGTCGAGGATCGACGGCCGCTGCCCCCGCACCTGTGCCACCAGAAGCGCGCCGTCGGCATTGTAGACACCGAGGTTCTCGCGCTTGGCGACAACCGTCTCCGACGCAAAGATGCGCTTGTAGAAAGCCGCGTGGCGCGGACGGCAGGCCGTCAGGCAGCGGTCGGCAGCGAAGTACTCGCACGCCATCGCGACCGGTCGCAGCGTCAGATAGGGAAGCGCCCGCATCTCGTCGCCGATCACGTCAGGATCGACCGCCAACCGGCCGGGATCGACCAGCACCATGCCGGCATCGAGGAACGCGTCGATCTCGGGAGCGAAGATCATGCCCGACGTGCTGGCGCGATGATCCGGCGTCACATGATGAACGCGCACGGTGCTGACAAGCACTTCGTCGAGATAGAGACCGAAGACATAGGCGTGACTGTCGAAATCGAGATCGTCGATCAGCGTCGAGCCGGTCAACTCCATCAGATTGACGGACTTGTAGGACTTGTAGCGCAGCCGCGCGATGTCCTCCATGTCCTCGCCGGTTTCGACCCGCCGGTATTCGACGCGATCGAGCAATTGCATCAGTTTTTCAGAAAAGCGCCCAGGCTCAGCCTGGTGAATCGTCTCACCCATACTCAACACCTCATGGTTAACAAATCGTTAACCTATTGACGGGTGATGGGGCGGCAACCGCAAATCGAAACAGTTCACCGTTAACTTTTCGTTAACCATAAAAATTCGTGAACTTATTTGCTCGATTTGAAATCAAGCGCACCAAAGCGGAATCAATTTGGCGCACCTAATCAATGACTTGCTACCGGAAAACCAGTAGTAAAACAGGACAGTTTCCAGAAGATTTCAGGGGTTAGGCGATGCGCTTGCTGGTGGTTTTTGCGCCTCGTTTTGGCACACCATTCTTGCAAAGCGTAGCAATGGCCGAAGCCGGCATGGGCGCGGCAAAGACGAAGCCCTGTATCAAATCGGCACAATTGTGCTCGTTGATAAGTTGTAGCTGGTCCGCCGTCTCGACACCTTCGACGACGATGCGCAGGCCGAGCGCGCGGGCAAGGTTGGCGGTCCCACGCAGAAGCTTGAAGCGCCGAGAATCCTCGCGGATGTTGCGCACGAAGGAACGGTCGATCTTGATGATGTCGACCGGCAGCGCATCGAGATAGCTGAGGCTCGAGTAGCCGGTGCCGAAATCGTCGATGGCGATCGTGATGCCCAGTCCGCGCAGTTCGCGCAGGATCGCCTGCACCTTCAGCGGCTCGTCCATCAGGCAGCTTTCCGTCACTTCCAGATGCAGCCGCGCGGCATCGAGACCGGTTACGCGAAGTGCGTCCGTGACCATGACCACGATTTCGCTGCTGCGAAGGTCGAGCACCGACAGGTTGACCGACACCGATACGTCGCCCGGCCAGTTCATGCAGTCCCGGCACGCCTGATCGAGAACAAAGCGGGTGATTTCCGTGACCAGCCCGAGCTCTTCGGCAAGCTGGATGAATACGTTCGGCGGCACCGGCCCGCGTTCCGGATGGGTCCACCGCGCCAACGCCTCGCAGCACTCCACGCGCCCGCCGTTCGGGGCGAACATCGGCTGGTAGGAGAGCGTCAGGCTGCGGGCGTTGATCGCCTCGCGCAGGTCGGCCTTCAGCTTCTGGCGATCGACGTAGCGTGCATCCATCTCGGCCTCGAAGGCCGTGCAGCCGCCGCGGTTGCGCAGCTTTGTTTCCGAAAGCGCAAGATCCGCCTTGATCTGCAAGTCCTCGAGCTTGAGGTCGAGGCTCGAAGCGATGACGATGCCAGCGCTCATCGTCATGCTGAAGGTGAAGCCGCCGGCTTCGTAAGTGTCGCGCAGATCGGCATGAAGTCCGCGCATCCGCTCTTCGAGTGCAATAGCGTCACTGCCACCGGGAATGAACACGACGAACTCGTCGCCCATCAGCCGCGCGACGATCGCATCGTCACCGGCAAGCACCCTTAGCCGGCCGGCAATCGCATGAAGCAGTCTGTCGCCGACGATATGGCCGCGCATGTCATTGACGTGCTTGAATTCCGTTACGTCGAGAACCATCAACCCGACCAACCGTTCGGCCGTGTCGTCCGCGCTCACCGTCGCCTGCACCAGCTCCCCGAAATAGTCGCGGCTCGGCAGCTGCGTCAGCTTGTCGAACCGCACCATATGCAGGATCTGCTTTTCCGCCTGGACGCGCGCGGTCACGTCTTCAAAAATCAGCACCGTGTCGCCGTTATCGCGGCGGCTCGCCGAAAATTCCAGATGCAGCTCTTCGCTGACGGGGATCAGCACCTGCGGCCGCTTGCCCTTGAGCAGAAGGTCGAGCTGGCGCGAAATGGCCTTGGTCTTGTCCGGATCGAGCCGCATGCGCCGGGCGCCGCGCCGGATCACATCATCGAGCAACCAGCCCTTGAGTTCGGTGCGGTCGCCGAGGGCCAGCAATTCGCAGGCCCGCTCGTTGGCGACGACCACCCGGCCATCAGCATCAAGCATGAACAGCCCATGCGTCATGTTGTTGAGCGCCGTGTCGAACTGGCCGGCGATCGTGGCGATCTCGCGCGCTGCCATCACGTTTTCATAGAGGAAGGCGCGCACATTGTTGGCCATCATCCAGGTGGACAGGATGAAGGGCAGGATCAGCACGGCAAGCGCCAGCATGAACACGTCCTGCAGCGTGATCAGGCCGATGACGATCGGCAGGCAGGCCGAGGAAGACAAGAGGAGCACGGCCCGCTCGGAGCCGTAATTGCGACCGACGAGCGAAATCATCGACGCAAGCGTCACCGAAATGGTGGCGAGCTCGGAAAAGGGGTCCTGGCTGATGGCGATGGCGTAGCCACAGGCAATACCGCAGGTGAGCGTGACGCTGACGCCGCCGACGATGTAGCGGTTCTCCCACTTGCGGACCATCGCCCGATCGGCATTGGAGAAATCCTGCCGGTCGAACCGCGCCATGTCGAGATTGCGCAGCGCCCAGAGGACGAAGATCACACCGGAGCAGGCGAGATAGAGCGGATCACTGGTTTTCAGATAGACGAGCAGGAACGTCACGACATGCGACAGCATGCCGATCACCAGCGTTTTGCGATGTTCGTAGAGCGAGCTCACGGATGACAGATACACGTCAGTCGGAAGAGCGCTCTGTCCAAGTCGCATCATGAACCAAGCTCCGGTTTACCGGATTGTTAGGGGTGATGACTTAACGAAAGATTTCGTCTAACACCCCGAAAAATGTACCGAATCCCAGCAAAACCACGGGTCTTCGCCGAAATCTCCCAAGAGTTCAACTCAGTAGTGCGAACCGCACGGGACAATACTCGGTTTCTACAACCAAACATAGGCATTCGCACAATAAAACGGCTTGATCGCAACTTCGACAATTCTGCGACGCCCGTAGATGATCCCAAACTTGCGCCTGTGATGGTTACTCGTTCTTGAAGAAATACCTGCGATTTCCTGCCGTTTCGGATCGCTCCTCCTGTCTCGCTGCCCGGGATCGGCGCGACGATCGCGCTCACCACCTTCTCAGTTGACTTTCATCTGCAACTGAAGGCAAGGCTTTTCTCAAGCATCCAACGGAGCCTGATGATGTCGAAACCTGTCGTTGCCATCCCGTGCGATTTCCGCGAATTCGACGGCAATGTCTGGCATGTCGTTGCCCATCAATATGTCCGCGCCGCCGTCGAAGGCGCCGGCGTCATGCCCTTCCTCATCCCGGCACTCGAGACCGGCAACGACATCGACGAGATCCTCGACCGCGTCGACGGCGTGCTGGCAAGTGGCGCCCGCTCGAACGTCCATCCCTCGCTTTATGGAGCCGAGGCCAAGGAGAGCGACGGCCCCTTCGATCCCGGCCGCGACGCGACCAGCCTGCCGCTCATCACCCGCGCGCTGGAGCGCGGCGTGCCGCTTCTCGCCATCTGTCGCGGCATTCAGGAACTGAACGTCGCGCTCGGCGGCACGCTCGCCTCCGAAATTCAGGACCAGCCGGGCATCTGGGATCACCGCAAGCCCGACGTGAAGGAACTCGACGTCGCCTACGGCATCCGCCAGGACGTGATCGTCAAGGAAGGAAGCTGCCTCGCGCCGGTGCTCGGCGCCGGCCGCATCCGCGTCAACTCGCTCCATCGCCAGGCGATCGGCGCTGCCGCGCCCCGTCTTGCGGTCGAAGCGGTTGCCGACGACGGCACGATCGAGGCCGTCTCGGTGATCGGCTCCAAGGCCTTTGCCGTCGGCGTGCAATGGCATCCGGAATATTGGGTGCGCACGGACACGCCGTCGGCGAGCCTGTTCAAGGCGTTCGGCGATGCGGTCAGAACCTACGCCGCCGGTCGTCTGGCCGCCTGAGCTATCTGTTTGACCTTGCGCCTGGCGCGTCGACGTCGGGCCTTAGTCCGCGCGTCGCGTGAACGGTGTTTCCGGCACGGGCGTCAGCGCTTTGCCGGTCGAGAACCACGCCACGACGTTGTCGGCGACGAGGTCGGCCATGGCGTTGCGCGTCACCACCGAGGCAGAGGCCACGTGCGGCAGGAGCGAAACATTCGGCAGCGCCACAAGCGCCTCCGGCACCTGCGGCTCGTTCTCGAAGACATCGAGACCGGCACCGGCGATCACGCCCGCCTGAAGCGCCGCGATCAAGGCCTGTTCGTCGACCGTCGAGCCGCGTCCGACATTGATCAGCACCCCATTGCCGCCAAGCGCGGCAAGCACCTCGGCATTGACCGTCCGCCGCGTCGCCTCGGTGCCGGGTACGATGACAACAAGCGTGTCGACCGCAGCTGCGAGCCCCGTCAGCGTCGAATGGTAGGCATAGGCAAGGCCTTCGCGCGGGCTGCGCGTATGGTAGGCGATCGATACGCCGAAGGCTTCGAGCCGCTTGGCAATCGCAAGACCGATGCGTCCAAGACCGTAAAGACCGACGCTTCGACCCCGCAGCGACAGCGGAGATAGCGGGAACGCGCCCTCGCGGCTCCAGCGACCTTGGCGCAGCCATTGCTCCGCCTGCGGCAATTGACGGAGCGTGTTGAGCAGCAGCCCGACCGCGGTATCGGCCACTTCTTCCGTCAGGACGTCGGGCGTGTTGCTGACGGCAATTCCCTTGGCCGCGGCATGCCCGACCTCCACCCCGTCGTAGCCGACGCCGAAATTGGCGATGACCTCAAGCTGCGGCAGGGCGTCCATCAGTGCAGCCGGCACGCGCCCGGAAACGGCGATCGCCTTGACGTCCTGCATCTGCGGCGTCACCAGCGTCGCATCGGCACCTTCGATCCGCACCACGTCGAACCGTTCCGCCAGACGATCGATCACCCGCGGATTGATTTTTCCGGGCACGAGAACGCGAATGCGGGCAGACATGGCAATTTTCCTTGCGGGTGATGGACCTCAGGCGATGACCCGCAAGGGGCCGGTCGACTGCCGGATGCGCATCTCCGGCTTGATCAGGTGAATTCCATCCGGCTCATGGCTGCCGGAGAGCTTGTCGAGTAGTGCGCGGGCAGCACTGCGGCCGACATCGGCCTGCCCATTCCAGACGGTGGTGAGCGCCGGCGTCGCGATCGACGCCTCTTCCAGGTCGTCGTAGCCGGTCACGGAGATGTCGACGCCCGGCACGAGGCCGGCGCGCGCGATGCCGTTCATCATGCCGATCGCCACGAGGTCGTTCCAACAAACGACCGCGGTCGGCTTCTGCGGCAGCGAAAGCAGGTGCACTGCGGCCTCGAAGCCGCCCTGCTTCGTGCGGGGCCCGGGAATGCGCAGTTCCGGATCGACCTCGATGTTGGCCTTGCGCAGCGCGTTGACGTAGCCCTGGTAGCGGTCGCGTCCGGTGGAGGTCTCGTCCGTGCCGCCGACCATGGCGATGCAGCGGTGGCCAAGGCCGATCAGGTGGTTGGCGGCAAGCGAGATGCCGTAGGCGTCGTCGCCGCGGAAGATCGGCACGTCCACGCCCTCGATCGAGCGGGCGATCAGGATCGCCGGCATGCCGTTGTCCTCGGCGAGCTGGATGTCCTCCAGCGGCGTGCCGATCGCCGGCGACATGATGACGCCGTCGCCGCCGAGCTGCAGCAGCGTCTCGATGAAATCGCGCTGCTTGTCGACGGAATCGTAGTGATTGGAAAGAATGAAGGTCTGCTTGTCGCGGTCGAGTTCGGCCTCGATCGCCTTGAGGATTTCACCGTAGAACGGGTTCATGATGTCGTGCACGACGACGCCGATGATGCCCGATCGCGATGTCCTGAGACTGGCGGCGCGGCGGTTGTAGATATAGCCGAGCGCGCGCGCCTGTTCCTTGATCTTGTCGCGGGTGACCGTCGCCACCAGCGGGCTGTCACGCAGGGCCAGGGATACCGTCGCCGTCGAAAGACCGAGTGTTTCCGCGATCGTCGAAAGCTTGACCTTTTGCGCCACGATGCCCCCTGTAAGCCCTGTTTCGCCCCATCCGCACGAACCCCAGCCAGGAGCGGTGCGTCAAACGTTCGGCATCCTTCGCGCGCCTGTGAGACGGCGCGCGTGCCATAAATTTAAATCCCTATTTAAACTGTTTAAATCGCCGCGGCAATATGCGGCAAATCCGGTTCAGTCGGCCGCGCGCGCAGCCTGGAGATTGCTGTCAACGGCGCGCAGCAGCTTCATCAGCGTGCGAACCTGCTTGTCGGTCAGACCACGGGTCGCGAGCTTTTCAGAATGCTGACCGGCCTCGGCGATCGTCTGCAGCCGGTTGCGGCCGGGCTCAGTGAGATAGACCTTGGTGAGCCGTGCATCATCGTCGTCCGGCCGCCGCTCGAGAAAGCCCTGCGCTTCCATGCGGCCGATGGTGCGGGTCATGGTCGGCGCCTTGACGCCGAGCTTGACCGCGAGCCCGCCGGCCGTCAGACCGTCGGTCTCGGCCAGCGCCAGCATGACGCCATCCTGTCCGGCATAGAGGCCGCTTTCGAGCAGATTGCGGGAGAGCACGGTGCGCATCGACCGCGCAGCCTGGACAAGGACGGCGGCAAGATCGTGAGGCTCGATCAGGAGCTCGTCCTTCTTCTTGCCGTTCTTGCCCTTCTTTTCGGCCTTGTTCTTCTTGCCCATTGGACCTCCTGCCGAATCCCGTCTCGAACACTTATAACAATACAGCTTGCGATTACGAACTGTATGACTCAAATAACAATTTTACGACAATTGACGTGGAGGATCGAAGAGAAATGTCGATGCCCGAGCCGCGATGGCAGGACAATCCGGCCGACCTTCCGCCTGACGCCCGCCGCGACTGGATCGCGGTGCTGCCACTCGGCGCGCATGAGCAGCACGGACCTCACCTGCCCTTCGAAACCGACACGCTGATTGCCCAGGGGATCGTCTCCCGCACCATCGCCGTCCTTCCCGCCGATCTGCCTGTAACCTTCCTGCCGGCCGAGCCGGTCGGCTACTCGATCGAGCACATGGATGTCGCCGGCACCCGCACGCTCGCCTATGACGAGGCCGTGGAGCGCTGGCTCGGCATCGCCGGGGATCTCCATGGCCTTGGTATTCGCAAGCTCGTGATGCTGAACGCCCACGGCGGCAATTCGCCGTTGATGACGATCGTCGCGACCGAAGCGCGCGTGCGCTTGAACATGCTGGCGGTCGCAACCAGCTGGACCCGCTTCGGCCAGCCGGACGGCTGGATCGCGCCAGAAGACAAGGCCTTCGACATTCACGGCGGCGATATCGAGACTTCGGTGATGCTGGCGCTGCATCCCGACAAGGTGGACACGACAAAAACGTCCGATTTCCCCTCGCGTCAGCGCGACTTTGCCGGTCGCTTCAAGCATCTGCGTGCCTACGGCCCGCATGCCTTCGGCTGGAAGATGCGCGACCTCAACGCCGATGGCGTTGCCGGCAACGCGTCAGCCGCAACGGCTGCGCGCGGCGAGGCGCTGCTTGCCCATGCCGTCAAAGGCCTTGTCGAACTGCTCGAAGACGTCAGGGATTTCGACCCGTCTGAACTCGCCTGACGCGTGAAGCGACGCCCGGCAAACACTTTCTTTGCGGTTTTGCGCTATCAAGGACGTCCGTTGGAAGAGCAGAGAACCCATGGCGAAGATCATAGCGCTCGGCGCCTATTTTTATCAGGCCGTCATCGCCTTCGGCCTGCTGATCATCGTCGCCCATTGGCTGGCGCCTGCGGACTACGCCAGCTATTCGCTGTTCGTCTCGATCTGCCAATTCGCAGCGATCGCCGCTTTCGAATGGGTGCGCTTCGCGTGCACCCGCTTCTATCCGGGGCCGGACGCTGACAGCGAGGCGGCTGAGCGGCGCACGATCCTCGTTGAAGCGACGGTCTGCGCAGCACTCTGCCTGGCCGCAGCCTCGATAGCCGTGTTCTTCGGCGTGCCGCCGGTCGTCGCCCTTGTCGGCGGCCTGGTGTCGATCGCGCAAGGGGGCAGCGACCTGCATCTGACGATGCTGCGGTTTCGTCAGGACTTTCGCGCCTTTTCCGTGTTGCAGGGATCACGCGCCACAATTCTGGCAGTCGGCACGCTCGCCGGGGCATTGGCCTCGCCCACCTTCCTCTCGACGGTCACGGGGCTTCTGGCCGGCTACGCTGCCTACGGCCTGCTCGCCTCGGTTCTTTCCCGCAACCCGGCAGCGCGACCGACCGTTGCACTGGAGACTGCGCGCTTCCGCAAGCACCTCGTCTATGGCAGCGTTTCGGCCGGCGCTGCAACGGCCGCCATGTTCGCGCCGCTCGCCCTCAAGACGCTGCTGACATCCGTTCTCGGAGCGAGGGGTGCCGCCGGCGCGCTGTTGGCGCTCGACCTTTTGCAGCGGCCCTTCGTGCTCATCGTTTCGGCGCTTCAGGCGATCCAGTACCCCGAAATCGTCGCCGCCCACGACCGGACCGACAACCGCGCGGACCTCGCCCGGACGCTCGGGCAATACTATGCCCTGCTTGCCAGCTTCGCGCTGATGATGGCGGCCGGCATCTTTGCGGTGCTCCTGCCGGTCACGTGGGTCGTCATCAGCCCGGACCTGCAGCAGGGGTTCCTCGCCACGGCGCCTGCGATCATCCTCATTTCGCTTGCCCGCACGCTGACGCAGATCATGTTGCCGACGCCGCTGCACCTGAAGCAGCGTCTTGCGCTGATCCTTCTGCTCGCCGTCATCGACTGCCTGCTGCTGAACCTCGGGGCGCTCGCGGCACTGGTTGTCGCAGGCCCGATCGATACGGCGCTTGCGACCGGTGGTGCGATCGGCGCGGTCCTTGCGACCGCCTTCGGTCTGCGCCTGATGGCGGTGCTTCCCTTCGACCTCCCCTGGCCGCCGGTGCTTCTTGCCGCCGCAGGGCTCGCCACGGCCGGCTTCGCCTTCGCGCTCGCCGGCGAAACCAGCTATCTCGCGATCGGCGCCGGCATCCTCGGGGGCGGCGTCCTGTGCCTGCTCGCACTCAACCAATTGCGGCTGATGATGCGGGCTCCGAAGCTTGCCGCCCCATAGGGCTGGAAGCAATTGCGCTAAGAAAAACTGCACGAATTTCCGGTTAGATCGCCGCCGAAACGTTCGGAGAGTCCGCCATGAACATCGTCGTCGGCATAGCGACCGCGGGCCGCCGCGAAGTCCTTTCGGACACCCTGATGCATCTGACGCGGCAGACCCGCTTGCCGGACTCCATCCTGGTCTGCCCGAGCGCGCCCGAGGACATCGACGAAAACCGCCTCAGTGCCCTCGCAGCCGACGTCCGCGTCGTTAGGGGCAGCAAAGGCTCGAGCGCGCAGCGCAATGCGATCCTCGACCACGCGACGACCGCCGACCTGATCGTCTTCTTCGACGACGACTTCCTGCCACACCATGACTTTCTCGCAGAGACCGAGCGATTGTTTGCGCGCGAGGCGGATATCGTCGTTGCAACCGGCCTGGTTCTGGCAGACGGCATTCACGGACCCGGCATTTCGGTGGCCGATGCGAAGGCGATCCTCCATGGCGACGCCGGTCCCGCGCCCGAGGATCAAATCACGCCCGCCTTCAATGCCTACGGCTGCAACATGGCCTTCCGTGTTGCGGCGATCGCCGTCGAGCACACCCGCTTCGACGAGCGCCTGCCGCTCTACGGCTGGCAGGAGGACGTCGATTTCTGCCGGCGGCTTGCGTCACGCGGGCGCATCGTCAAGTCACAGAGATTGCGCGGCGTCCATCTCGGCAACAAGCGCGGCCGCACCTCGGGTTTGCGTTTCGGCTACTCGCAGGTCGCCAATCCGCTCTATCTGCGCAACAAGGGCACGGTCGGCCTCAAATGGGCGCTGCGTCTGATGGGGGGCAACGTCGCTGCCAACATCCTCGGCAGCGTCAGGTCGCAAGGCCTCGTCGACCGCCGCGGTCGGCTGAAGGGCAACGTCATCGCCGTCTTGGATATGCTGCGCGGGCGGTTGGACCCGATGCGCGTGCTCGACCTCTAACGCCCTCCGCAGCCATCAAGCCCGGCTGGCAGCCAGCATGTTGAGCAGCACCACCGCGCTTCCATCCCAGGAAAAGCGCTTGGCATTGTCGTAACCGGCATGCGTCAACTCACGACGCAAAGTCGCGTCGGCCGAAATCATCCGCATTGCCTCGACCAGCGTTTCCGTCTTCAACGGATCGAAGTAGCGCACCGCATCGCCGCAGGCCTCGCGCACCGGTGGAATGTCGGCGGCAAGCACGGGGCAGCCTTGCGTCATCGCCTCCAGCGGCGGGATGCCGAAACCTTCGTAAAGGCTCGGAAAGACGAAGGCGACAGCGCGGCGTTGCAGCCCGGCGATCTCCGCGTCGGTCAGACGTCCGGGAAAGATCAGATTGCCCTTCGACGTCGGCGCGATATCGCGAAAAACCGACGGATCGGTGCCGCCCACCACGACCAGCTTGTGGTCGCGGGCGCCAAGGGTCTCGAAGGCGCGGACAGCGAACTCGACATTCTTGTTGGGTTTCAGGGTGCCGACAAGCAGGAAGAAGGGCGTATCGGCAAGGCCAAGGCGGCCGATGATGCCGTCGTCCGGCTGAAGATCCGCGAAGTGATCTGTCGCGTTGTAGATAACGTCGATACCGGGCGCCGGCACGCGGAACACGTCTGCGAGTTCCTTGCGCGAAAAATTCGACACGGTCCCGATCTTTGCCCGTCGTGCCAGAAGGAAACCGAGCGCCCCGTGGAACAGCCGGTAGCCGCGGCCAAAGGAGGCCGGATGGCGAAAGAGTGTAACGTCGTGGATCACCACCACCTGGTCGCCATGCAGCACCGGCCCACTACCGCCGAAGCCGATGAGCGTGTCGCGGCGTGACCGCCAGAAGAGTGGCCCCTGCTCCCACAGATGGCCCGGGCCGGAGCCGAAGCGCTCCACCGAAATCGCCTTGAGGCCGAGATCGTAGACAGCCTTGCCGGGAGAAAGGAGCCGCCAGCGCACGCCCTTCAGCGCATGCGGCACGGCACCCGAAGCGATGCGCTGATCGAGCGCCCGGGTCATCTCGCGGGCGAAGCGCTGCACGCCCGTAAGCGGCTGGGTCAGGAACCGGCCGTTGATGGAAATCGTCTTCACGTGCGCACCCCCTCGATGTGCTGCGCACTCTCGCCGATCTTGATGAAAGGAGGGTTATCGGGATCGCAGCGATCAACGCCGCCCGACCGGCAAAATCGCCTGCGCCATTTGCGCATCGCCGCCGCATCTCCTATATGAGACGCGACTAGGATGCCTGCTCCCGCATCCGGAAATCCCAGAGGTTCCCATGACCGAAACATCCCCGCAGAAGCCGATCCCCGTCACCGTGCTCACCGGCTATCTCGGCGCCGGCAAGACGACGCTTTTGAACCGCATCCTCAGCGAGAACCATGGCCGCAAATACGCGGTCATCGTCAACGAGTTCGGCGAGATCGGCATCGACAACGACCTGATCGTGGAATCCGACGAGGAAATCTACGAGATGAACAACGGCTGCGTCTGCTGCACCGTGCGCGGCGACCTGATCCGCGTGGTGGAAGGCCTGATGCGCCGCCCCGGCCGCTTCGATGCGATCATCGTCGAGACCACGGGCCTTGCCGACCCGGTCCCGGTCGCCCAGACCTTCTTCATGGACGACGACGTGCGCGCCAAGACCGAGCTTGACGCCGTCGTCGCGCTGGTCGACGCCAAGCACCTGCCGCTGCGCCTCAAGGACAGCCGCGAGGCCGAAGACCAGATCGCCTTCGCCGATGTCGTGCTGCTCAACAAGACCGACCTCGTCACGCCCGAGGAACTGGAGCGCATCGAGGCGACCGTGCGCGTCATCAATCCGTCGGCCCGCATCTATCGCACCCAGCGCTCCGAGATCGATCTCGCCAAGGTCCTCGACCAGGGCGCCTTCAATCTCGAAAAGGCGCTGGAAAACGATCCGCACTTCCTCGACCAGGACGATCACGAACACGATCACACCTGCGGTCCGGATTGCGGCCACGATCATCACCATCACCACCATGATCATGACCACGATCACGACCATCATCACCACCACGATGCCCCCTCGCCGATCCACGACGTGACGGTGCAGTCGATCTCGCTGCGCGGCGGCGAGATGAACCCGGATCGCTTCTTCCCCTGGATCCAGAAGATCACCCAGACGGACGGCCCGAACATCCTGCGCCTGAAGGGCATCATCGCCTTTGCTGGCGACGCCGAGCGTTACGTCGTTCAGGGCGTTCACATGATCATCGAGGGCGATCACCAGCGTGCGTGGAAGGAAGGCGAAAAGCGCGAAAGCCGCCTCGTCTTCATCGGCCGTGACCTCGACCGCGAAAAGCTCGAGCGCACCTTCAAGGCCTGCGAGGCGCAGCCGAACTGATGCCGACTGTCGCTCCCCTCGATCTCGAAGGTCACGTCGTCGGCGTGGCCTTTCTCAAAGGCGTCCCCTTCTTCGCCGAAGCCATCGGCGCCATCCACCGCCTCGACCTCGGCCACAAGACGACGGAGGTCCACGAGGGCCTGCTCTCGCTCGTGGTCGACGAAGCCAACGATACGCTGCTGACGGGCGGCGAAGATGGCAAGGTCATGCGCACCGCCGCCGACGGTACCACGGCGCTGGTCGCCGAAGCGCCGCGCAAGTGGATCGCCCAGGTTGCCGCCGGCCCGCAAGGTGCCGTTGGCTATGCCTATGGCAAGACCACGCACGTGAAGCTTGCCGACGGCACGACGAAGGAATTCGCCGAGCAACGCACGGTCGAAGGCCTCGCCTTCGCGCCGAAAGGCCTTCGCGTCGCCGCAGCGCGCTACAACGGCGTGTCGTTGCACTGGGTCGGCACATCGGGCCAGCCGATCGACCTCGAATGGAAGGGCGCCCACACCGGCGTCACCTTCTCACCCGACGGCCGCTTCCTCGTCACCACGATGCAGGAAAACGCGCTGCACGGCTGGAAGCTCGACGCCAAGCCCGGCGCCGAAGCGCGCCACATGCGCATGACCGGCTATCCGGCCAAGGTGAAGTCCTTTTCCTGGTCGGCCAAGGGCAAGTGGCTCGCATCCTCGGGCGCGCCGGCTGCCATCGTATGGCCCTTCCAGGGCAAGGACGGCCCGATGGGCAAGGCGCCGCTCGAACTCGGCACCCGCGCCGACATCATGGTGACCTCCGTCTGCTGCCATCCGGCTGAAGATATCGTCGCCATCGGCTATCAGGACGGCATGATCCTCGGCGCACGCTTTGCCGACAGCAAGGAAGTGCTGCTGCGCCGTCCCGGCAAGGGCGCAATCACCGCCATGGCGTGGAACAAGGATGGCCGGCAGCTGGCCTTCGGCTCGGCCGAGGGCGACTGCGGCGTCGTCGATATCGCGGGATAAACGGTGGCGCATGACCGCATTGATTGAGACGCTACGGTACGAAGGCTCGCTTGCGGCACCGCTCGCCGATGGCGCGGTCTGGAGCCTGATCCGGGCGGAAGCGCGCGCGCTTGCCGCACGTGAACCGGTCATGGCGCCCGCCCTGATGCCGATCATCGATGCCGGATCGGATGCCGAATTGCTGGCCGGCGTGCTCGCAGCCGGCTTGGCCGTCGCGCGCGTCGACGAAAGCTCGCTTGCGCAGCTGCTCGCCGACGTCTTCAAGACAAACCCTCAGATCCTGCTGGCGACCGAAGCCGATCTTCAGGCGGTGAAGGAGCGTGACCCGGCCTGCCCGGGCCTCAAGCATGTGCTGGTGAACCTCAAGGGCTTTCAGGCACTGCAGACCTACCGCGCTGCTCACCAGCTCTGGGTCGACGGCCGCCGTGAGGTCGCGAACTGGCTTTCGAACCTCGCCTCGCTCGTCTTCGGACCTGACATTCATCCGGCCGCCTGCATCGGCAAGGCTGTCATGCTCGACCATGGCTCCGGCATCGTCATCGGAGAAACCTCGGTCATCGAAGATCAGGTCTCGATCCTGCAGAACGTCACGCTCGGCGGTACCGGCAAGGAAACCGGAGACCGCCACCCGAAGATCGGCCGCGGCGTGATGCTCGGCGCCGGCGCCAAGATCCTCGGCAATATCGAGGTCGGCGCCCATAGCAAGGTCGCCGCCGGCAGTGTCGTCCTCAAGACCGTTCCGCCGCGCACCACCGTCGCGGGCGTGCCGGCAACCGTCGTGCGCATCCATCGCGTCGATGAAATTCCGGCAGCGGAGATGGACCAGACGATCGTCTGACCCATCCTGTTGCCTGTCAGATCTTCACCAGCGCCGCGGTGGCATACATGAATGCCGCACCGGCTGCGAGGCCGGCCAAAACCGGCGGCGTCAGGAACACGTCGCTCCTGCGCTCGCTCTGACGCATCAGATAGGCGCCCACTTCGACGATCACCTGCAGGATCGCGCCTGCCCCGATCGCCAGCGCCAAGGCGGACCATTGCGCCGAGGCGGCAAGGCTCCCGAGCCACATGCCGATGACGGCCGGGCTGCCCGCCAGCAGCGTCAAACCGACGAAGACCGAGAACGGCGGCCTCTTCTTCAGGATCGGCGCGGCGATGCCGATGCCTTCTGTGACATTGTGGAGCGCAAAGCCGAGCACGAGGAAGGTGCCGAGCCCGGCCGAGCCGGCCGCAAAGGCGGCCCCGATCGCCAGCCCCTCGCCAAGATTGTGCAGGCCGATGCCGAGCGCGATGTAGGTGGAGAGCGCCAGCCCGGTCGGCGCACCGCTTCGCCGGCCGATTGCCATCAGCAGGAGGAAACTGCTTAAAGCCGCCAGCACCACCATGACTGGCCCCTGGAAGATCGCCGCGGCTTCGCCGGCAAGCTCGAGCGCCTCGCCACTCGCATCGACCAGCAGGAAGCCGAGCAGGCCGATCGTCAGCGACAGCAGAAAGGCCATGCCCTCGCGCCCAACACCACGCAGCACCGGATAGAACATCAGCCCGACGGCCACGGGCACGATGCCGACGATAATCCCGACCACGGCCTGCAGCCGCAACTGGCCCGGCGTCGCCTGCGGTGTCGGCACGGCGACGGCGATGTCGTGCGCAAACGTGGCGCCGGTGTTGGTCACCACCTTCACGGCATGCGCCTCGCCAAGCATCCATGGAAATGGCAGTTTCAGCCATGCGGCCCCACCGCGTGCGATCGGCCCCGGCGGGTCCTGAGCGAATTGCCAATAGGCGTCGTCCACCTGGACCTGCGCCACCGTCATCGGTTCCGATCCGCCGGCGCGAACAAGCAGACTGAGACCACTATCGTCGAGAACGGTTCTTTCGAAGGTGAGGTTTTCGACCGGCGGCGCGCCGTTGCGGAAGCCCGACAACGGATCGGTCGATACGAGCCAGGCAACGGCGATGCCAAAGACGATAAGAGGCAACGCCAGCCACACCAGGTTGGTCTTTGCCGCGCGAATGGCAGCTCTTGGCATCTCGTTCATGCGAGCGCCTCCACCACGTCGAACATGCCGACCCAACCGAGCTCAGTGAACTCGGTCTGGTGCGGGTGGAACATGTAGAGGCCGGGTTCGTGCTCAGTGAAGGTGAATTCGAGGATGCCGCGCTGCGCCTGGCACTGGGTGATGAGATCGACGGTTTTCAAAGTCGGCGTCAACGTCGTGCCCTGATCGTAATAGTCGAAGAAATTGGCGTGCAGGTGGAAGGAGTTGATCGGGTCGAACTCGATGACGTTGATGAGATAGATGCGCACCGGCCTGCCCTTCACGATCCGGATCGGCCGTTTCATGAAGGCGTGCGCGATGGTGTTGACCGCATAGAATTCGTTCTCGGCATCGAAATTGGTGTCGAAGGCATTCATCACCATCACCAGTTCCTGCCAGCCGGCATTCTCTGGTGTGCCGAGCAGCCTGGAGCGGGCGACCTCCACATGCTCCGGCCGGCGCTCCGGGTCGGGATCGATCACGAAGGCGCCGTACATGCCCTTGTGGATGTGCCGGCGCAACGGCATCGCATGGCAGTGGTAGAGATGGCAGCCGAAGGGCTTGGCATCGAACTCATAGATAAATTCGTCACCCGGATCGACCATGCCGGCCCCAGGAACGCCGTCCATGCGCGCCGCGTGAATACCGTGGAAATGGATCGAGTGCGGATGCGAAGCATAGTTGCGAAAGACGATCCGCAGCCGCTCGCCTTCCTTCGCCCGGAGCGCCGGCCCGGGGACCCGACCGTTATAGGTCCAGGCGGGAAATTTGATGCCGGGCGCGATTTCGATCTCACGGTCCTCCGCCGTCATCTCGAAGGTGCGCAGCGTCCGTCCGTCCGGCAGCGTCGAAACCGTGCCCGTGTCCCAATCTGTGAGCATCTCCGTCGGGTCGAAGCCGTTGACGGCGCTATCGACCTCGCCGACCGTCATCATCGCGCCATGCCCCATGGCCGGCATCGGCTCCTGTCCCGCCGCTCCCGATGGCGCGGCATGACCGACATGGCTCGCCTGTTGTTGACCCAAGGCGGCGCTGGTGCAGATCGCCGTTCCACCCGCTGCCGCCAGCCCGCCCATCAGCAGACTGCGCCTTCGCAGCAGGTCCGGTCTTGTCGGCTTGTCCATATTCGCCCCTCTCCCTCATTGGGTAACACGCACCGCACCGCGCCTGACTGGGGCAAGCAACGATCCACCTGCTTCTGCAAATCATTTGCAACAACATCAATAGTGCAAATGCATCCCATTCGCAACTGACTTGGGAAGCGTGATGTCCGAAGGGGCCGGCAGGACCGCGCGCTCAGCACGGCGCGCCCGTCATCATCCCGTAAACGAAAACGTCCCCGGAAGGCGCTGGCCTCGGGGACGTTGGGTTGAACTTCGGCGCCGGAACGGAAACGAACATGTCCGCAGGGCCTCGGCAGGCGGTGGCCGCGCCTCACCATTCAAGTTCGAGTTGCGGGATCCCGTTGGAGGTTTTTTCGACCGTACGGCCACTCTCGTCCACCGTCGCGGTGACCCGCTGGCGGAAGGCCGAGAAGCTCTCGAAGGTGACGACGTCGACGGGCTGGTCGAATTTCATCGTCAGACGATAGCGTCCCGGCTGCGCCGCGATCGCCTGGACGCCCAGGATCTCGCCTTCGAAGGTCTGGCCGAGATAGCGCCCCTTCACGCGGGACCCGAGCATCCAGGGATTGAAGGGCGGCCGGTTGCCGACGGCGGCATGCAGCGTGTTCCAGTCGCGATAGCCATATTGTGCGGCGATCAGCTCGAGCGAGCGGGAATGGCCGATGGTTTCGCCTTCGGATGCGAGGCGGATGCGCAGACGCTTGGCCTGGTCTTTCAGGGCGTCGAGCGAGGGAAGCGGGATTGATCCGCGCGTCATGAGAAGGTCTCCTGCAGCGGCATGCATTCCTTGAAGATGGGAGCCCGCATTGCCACCGGTTCGCATGCCGTTTCGGCTGACCGTGTCTCAAAAGAAGGACTTCACCAAAGCATGACGCTCGCGGACGGCAGGGACCTTCACCCTGCCGCTTCCATAGGGGATGCCGCCTCGACTGTCAAACCAGGCCCGGAAATGCGGCTGCGACCCCGCGAAAGACGATTGCGCACGCGCAAAAGCTGTGGGACGACTGAAGGAGACGACGAGGGAGGAACTCATGACCGAAATGACGATACTCGCATTCGCGCTGGTTGCCTTCATCGGCATCGCGACACCGGGCCCGACGGTCCTCCTCGCACTCACCAACGGATCGCGCTACGGGGTGCGGCGCGCAATCGCCGGCATGGTCGGCGCCGTCCTCTCCGATTTCGTGCTGATCGGCGCGGTCGCGCTTGGCCTCGGCGCGCTGCTGGCGGCCTCCGAATTCTGGTTTACCGTCGTCAAATGGCTGGGCGCGGGCTATCTGGCCTTTCTCGGCATCATGCTGCTGCGGTCGAAAGGGACGATCCAGGTGGCAAACGAAGCCGGCAGCGCGGCTCCCGTTTCCTCTGCCGCGATTTTCCTCAAAAGCTTCCTGGTCGCTGTCACCAATCCCAAGGGTTATCTGTTCTTCACCGCCTTCCTGCCGCAGTTCATCGATCCGACGGCACCACAGGCGTCGCAATACGCCATGCTTGCGCTCGTCTTCGCAGTCGTCGATTTTACCGTGATGTTCGGCTATGCGCTGCTCGGCGCGAAGGCTGCAGCTTTCCTCAAGCGTTCCGGCGCCGTCTGGCTCGACCGCCTCTGCGGCGGCGCCTTGCTGGCGCTCGCCGGCTCGCTCGCCCTCTATCGCCGCGCCACCGCCTGAAATGCTGTTTCGCCAAAACGTGCTCGCTGGCATCGCCAGCGGCGACGTAACCTTGGCCTTCCGGCGTTGGACCAAGCCGACTGTCAAGGACGGCGGTAGCTTACGCACCGCAGTCGGTGTTCTCGCTATCGATGCCGTCGACGAGATCGACGAAGGCGCGATTACCGACAGCGATGCCCGCAAAGCCGGCTTTGCCGATCGCGCCGCCCTCGCGAAGGAGCTTACCGCGCGCACCGAAGGGCGCTGCTATCGCATCGCCTTCCACCGGGCCGGCGACGATCCACGCATCGCCCTGCGGGAAGCGGCTGACCTCGACGGTGAAGGACGGGCAGAAATCGACCGCAAGCTCGCGCGCTTCGACGACAGCGCCGGCATGGGCTGGACGCGTCCGGTACTGCAGCTGATCGCCGTCCGTGACGGGACGACCGCAGCGGAGCTGAGCGCCGCCATCGGCATGGAGAAACTGAAGCTCAAGGCGCGCATCCGCAAATTGAAGGAGCTCGGCCTCACCGAAAGCCTCGATGTCGGCTATCGCCTGTCCGGCCGCGGGCGCGCCTATCTCGACGGCGAATAGCCCGCGTGAAAAAGCGGGCGGTGACGCGGACACGATCGGTCATTCCTTCCAATCCCGATCGCCGCTGTTGCGTGCCTAAAGCAGGTGTGAGACGACTTGCCACCGAAACGGACCACCCCCATCAGGCAAGGCGAGGAGACAGGCATGATCGGCTACACCATGGTCGGAACGGCGGACCTGAGGCGCGCAGAGCGCTTCTACGATCCGGTGATGGCGCTGATCGGCCAGGAGCGCTGCTACTGCGACGAGCAGGTTTCCTCCTGGGGTCGAAAGGATGATGACAAGGCGCCCCGTTTCTTTGCCTGCCACCCCTTCGACGGGAAAGCCGCCTCGGTCGGCAACGGTGCGATGACCGCCTTCCTGGTGGAAAGCGCCGAGGTCATCGACCGGCTGTTCGAGACCGCCATGGCGCGCGGCGGCAGCGAAGAGGGAAAACCAGGCTTCCGTCCGCAATATGGCGATGGCTTCTACGCGGCCTATGTGCGTGATCCCGACGGCAACAAGCTGGCCTTCGTCTGCTACGACGCCCGCGAGGTCGAGAGCCCGTCCTGACCCGCCTTAACGGCGCGTCGACCAGCCGAACCAGATCGCCACGGCCGCAAGCATCAGCGCGAGCACACGCCGCACCAACCGTTCGCGTGCCGGCGAGTTGAGGACCGGCTCCAACGCCCCGGCCAGAAGCACGATCGCGGCATGAACCGCGGTCGCGACCCCCACATAGAGCGCGGCAAGCGTCAGGTTCTGGGGCAAGAGCGGGCGTGTATCGTCGACGAAGGTCGGAAGCACGGTGACGAAGAACAGCGCCGCCTTCGGATTGAGCAGATTTGTGATCAGGCCACGCCGGAAATAGAAGGATGCGGGCTTGCCGCTCGGCCCCGCCTCCTCACCGTCACCGTTCCAGGCCTCGAAGGCGAGATAGAGCAGGAAGCCGACGCCTGCCCAGCGAAGCGCCCCATAGAGCATGTCCGACTGGCCGACGAACTCGGCGACCCCGAAGGATGCGGCAAGGCCGACGATCGCCAGGCCGAGCGCCACGCCGGCGACGGTCGCCATGCCGGGCCTGCGCCCCTCCGAGGCCGCGACCATGGCGAGGTAGGCCATGTTCGGTCCCGGCGTCAGTTCGATGATGAAGGATGTCAGTAGAAAGGGCAGCAGGGTCGCTGCCCCGAAAATGAACGGATCCATGCGCGAGACTTCCATCCGCCTGCAACGAGGCCTTGGCGCAAGGACAGGTCAGCGGCGCTGCCTTGTCAAGGAAGATCACAAACCGATCAGCAGGGAGCGCCCGGCATGTCATGCGTCTGCCCCCTCGCCGATCAGATCGGACCAGCGAGGGAGCAGCGAAAAATCCGCCACCGCAGGGTTGGCGGCGGAAAGAGATCTCAGGCGGCGCGGCGAACCGGCGGCATGGCGAGCTTGCGGCCGCTGGCGACGATCAGGCCGGCGGTGCCCTCGAGCCAGTTGTCCCGAAGCTCGAGCGCCAGGAACCGGTCGCGTTCGAACGGCCCTGGCATCACCAGATGCTGGGTGCGGCTGGCAAAGAAGCCGAAGCGCTCGTAATAGGCAGCATCACCGACGAGCAGGATCGCGCCATGGCCGCGGTTCTTGGCCTCTTCGATCGCGGCCCGCATCAGCATGCCGCCGATGCCCTTGCCCTCATGGGCGGGGTCGACTGCGAGCGGACCGAGCAGCAGCGCCGGCACGGCATGGCCCTCACGGCTGACGCCGGCCTCGACGTTCCAGAGCCGGACCGTGCCGATCACGTGACCGTCGACATCGCGGGCGACGAAGGCAAGGCCTTCGGCCGGCAGCCGGCCGCTGCGCAGCTTCTCCGACGACTTGCGGCGGCGCTCCGGCCCCATGGCACGGTCGAGCAGGTTCTCGCGCGCGACGACGTCGCCCGGATTCTCCGCATCGATTACAAATGTAGTGGGCGCGAAAAACGCGCGCAGGGCGTCAACAACAGCGGCCATCGGGGCCTCCCGTCATCAAAACCGCTTCAGGCGGACCGAACGAAAATTGTGAAGTGGCGCTCCCGCCCGAGGACGGGAGCAGGCCGGATCAGATCACATAGGCCTTCAGCGGCTCGAAGCCGTTGAAGGCGACGGCCGAGTAGGTCGTCGTATAGGCGCCGGTACCTTCGATCAGAACCTCGTCGCCGATCGAAAGGGTGATCGGCAGCGGATACATGTTCTTCTCATAGAGCACGTCGGCCGAATCGCAGGTCGGGCCGGCGAGCACGCAAGGCTCCATTTCGTCGCCATCGCGCGCCGTACGGATCGGGTAGCGGATCGCTTCGTCCATGGTTTCGGCGAGTCCGCCGAACTTGCCGATGTCGAGGAACACCCAGCGATGGGCGTCGTTGTCCGACTTCTTCGAGACGAGAACGACTTCCGCCTTGATCACGCCGGCGTTGCCGACCATGCCGCGACCGGGCTCGATGATCGTTTCCGGGATGTGGTTGCCGAAGTGCTTCTTCAGCGCGCCGAAGATCGCCTGGCCATAGGCTTCCGCCGTCGGCACGTCCTTCAGGTACTTCGTCGGGAAGCCACCGCCCATGTTGACCATCTTGAGCTCGATGCCCTGCTTGGCCAGTTGCACGAAGACGCGCTTGGCATCGGCAAGGGCCTGATCCCAGGCATCCAGCTTCGTCATCTGCGAACCGACATGGAACGAGACGCCGTAGGAAACGAGGCCATGCTGGTGGGCGTAGACGAGCACGTCGACGGCCATCTGCGGGACGCAGCCGAACTTGCGCGACAGCGGCCATTCGGCGCCTTCACCATCGGTCAGGACGCGGCAGAACACGCGAGCGCCGGGGGCTGCGCGGGCAACCTTCTCCACTTCCTCGTGGCTGTCGACCGCGAACAGGTTGACCCCAAGCGCGTGGGCGCGGGCAATGTCGCGCTCCTTCTTGATGGTGTTGCCATAGGAGACGCGGCTCGCGGTCGCACCGGCGTCGAGTGCCATTTCGATTTCGGCGACGGACGCGCAATCGAAGGAGGAGCCCATGCCGGCGAGCAGGCGCAGGATTTCCGGCGCCGGGTTTGCCTTGACCGCATAATAGATCGAGCTGTCCGGCATCGCATGGCGGAAAGCCTTGAAATTGTTGCGCACGACGTCGAGGTCGACAACAAGGCACGGGCCTTCCGGTCGTCGGGTGTTGATGAAGTCGATGATGCGAGCCGTGGTCATGGCCATATTCCCCTGATCCAAGATGCCCCGCTTTCGCGGAGGACAAAGGGCATACGCGCACATGCTCTGGAACCAGCCGGTGGAGACCCCGGAACCATGCATGCGCTCGATGCGCGAACGGTGAATCAAAGCCCGCCTAGGCTTCAATTCGGCTTTGTCTGCCATGGATTGGAGGGAATAACCCAACCGCACTTCCGGCAATGAAGGTGTGCCTCTTCAGTAACCCCGGCTGTTGGAAAGCCGGCAGACACCAGAAAGGCCCGCACCGTCGTTGCTTCAAGATGTCCTCGCATTTCCCGGTTGGCCGGAATAGCGACTGGAGGGGTTAGTTCCAGGTACCTTACCGATACCCTCACCTAATCGAGGGTCGGCGGACACCCACAGGCACGTGCGACTTTGGGCAAGGGCGTAGGTAAGAAAAAAGCCCGTCGTAATCAAGAGTTTTTTCACAACCGCGGTTGAATTTTTTTCCAGCCGGGCAAAACTGTCGATGTTCACAAATTTTGAACGCTTGGCGCCAGATCGTCCACAACGCTAAAGCATTGAAAGAAGACTATTATTTATAAGAACAGGCACTGAAGGCAGAACCCGGCGCAATGACGCAAGCGACGGACAATCTGCCGTCTGCATTATCGACGCGGAAAGAGGCCTTCGCCGGCGAATCGGCGAAGCACGATTGAGAGCACGAAAGAAAGATCGCCATGGACACACTCACCCGCATCCGCGCCTTTATCGATGTCGTGGACGCCGAGGGGTTCTCGGCCGCCGCAAGGCGTGTCGGCAAGTCGAAGGCGCTGCTTTCGAAATATGTGCGCGAGCTCGAGGATGAACTCGGTGCGCTGCTCCTCAACCGCACGACACGGCAGTTCTCGCTGACCGAGGCTGGCCACACCTACTATCGCACCGCGTCGGAAATCCTGAAGGAGATCGACAATCTCGCCGATCTCGTGCGCGCCAACAATTCCGACCTGAAGGGACGGCTACGCATCACCGCGCCGCGCACCTTCGTCGATGCCGACATCGGCCAGTCGCTGGTCGATTTCGGCAAGCAGCATCCCGAACTCTCGCTCGAAATCATCTCCGACGACCGTTTCGTCGATCTGGTCGAGGAAGGCTTCGACGTCGCCATCCGCATCACCCGGCTCGAAGATTCGACGCTGATCGCCCGCAAGCTCGACGATTTCCAGGTGCTGATCTGCGCTGCCCCGGAATTCCTGGAAAAATCTGGCCCCATCGCTCACCCGACGGACCTTTCCAAGCTGCCCTGCATTCTCGATACCAATGGCCGCTCCTATTCCAACTGGCGCTTCGTCGAGCCCGATGGTTCGGCCTTCACCGTGCCCGTCCGCGGCCCGATCGAGGTCAACAGCCCGCTTGCAGCCCTCAGAGCCACCGTCTCCGGCCTCGGCGTATCGATCATCCCGGATTTCATCGCCCGCCCGAAAATCGCTACCGGCGAACTCGTCACGCTGTTCGACGATTTCCTCCCCCGCGACCGCGGCATCTATGCGATCTATCCGCATCGCCGCTACCTCCCGGCCAAGGTCAGAACCCTCGTCGACTTCCTGCACGCCTGGTTTCGCAAGCCACGGTGATCGGGCGCCGGCACCTCAAAGTCCCAATTCCGTCCCATTTCCGGTACATTCCCGGAAACGAATCGCGGAGCGATCGCTCCAGCCGAAAGGATTGCCGCCACATGAGAACCAAACGCCTCGTCATGGCCGGCCTTGCCACCCTGGCTGCCCCGTCGCTGGCCTTTGCCCACCCGCACATCTTTGCGGAAGCGCGCCTCGAGGTCGTCTCCGACGACAAGGACGAGATCAGCGAACTCAGGAACGTCTGGCGCTTCGACGAACTGTTCTCCTCCAGCGTGGTGCTCGATTTCGACAAGAACTCGAACGCGACGCTCGATCCGGATGAATTGGCCGAAGTCGGGCAGACGGTGATGGAGTCCCTGTCCGAGTACAATTATTACACGACGATCCTCGACAACGGCAAAACCATCAAGGTCAACAAGCCGGATCACATCACCGTCGACTACAAGGACGGGCAGTTGCTGATGATGTTCGCGGTCAAGCCGGCCGAGCCGATGCCGCTCAAGGGCAAGCTCTCCTTCGGCGTCTACGATCCAACGATGTATACGGCCATGGACTTCGCCACCGACGATGACCTGACCGTCGTCGGCGACAAGATCAATGCCTGTGAGCACAAGGTCGTCCGCCCTGATCCCGACGAAGTTCTCGCCGAGAACAAGGACACCTTGACCGACGCCTTCTGGAGCGACCCGACGGGCACCGACATGTCGAAGCTGTTTGCAACCAGGATCGAGATCACATGCTGAACACCCGCGGGATCGCACGTCTGGTCACGGCCGCGCTCGTCGTCACGGCGCTTTCTGCAACGATCGCCGCGGCGCAGTCGCCCCTCGGCATCGGCACGGCCGAGCCCGCGTTCAAGACGACCGGTTTTCTCGGCGGCTTCTTCGCCTGGATCAACATGGAGCAGCAGGGCTTCTACCGGCTGATGACCAATGCGCTGAAGGGGATGCGTGAGAACCCCTGGCAGCTCTGGTCGCTGGTCGGCCTGTCCTTCACCTATGGCGTGTTGCATGCCGCCGGCCCCGGCCACGGCAAGGCGGTGATCTCGTCCTACATGATCGCCAACGAGACGGAACTGAAGCGCGGCGTGCTGCTCTCCTTCCTGTCCTCGCTGCTGCAGGGCGTGGTCGCGATCCTCCTGATCGGCGCCGTTTACCTCATCCTGCGCGGTACCTCGATCAGCATGACCAGCGCCACGCGCTGGCTGGAGATCGCAAGTTACGCGCTGATCGCCGCCTTCGGCGGCTGGCTTCTCCTGCGCAAGCTACGGCAGATGCTGCGTCCGGTTGCCTTGGCTTCCGTTGCCGGCGGCGGGCACGTCCAGCTCGCGGACGATCACCATCATGATCATCATGATCATCATCATAGCCACCATCATGATCACCACGGGCACAGCCATGGCCCGGGCGAGGTCTGCTCGAGCTGTGGCCATGCGCATGCGCCCGACCCGTCGATGCTGAAAGGGGATCGTTTTGCGCTCCGCGAAGCTTGGTCGGCAGTCATCGCCGTCGGCCTGCGCCCGTGCTCCGGCGCACTCATCGTGCTGTCCTTCGCACTCCTGAACGGGCTTTACCTCGGCGGCGTGCTTTCGGTCTTCGCCATGTCGATCGGTACGGCGATCACCGTCTCAATCCTTGCGACCATGGCCGTCACCGCAAAGGGCGTTGCGCTGCGCTATGCGGCAAACGGCGCGGCGGCTGCCCGGATCTCGAACGGCATCGAGATCGCCGGCGCTGCCCTGGTTCTGTTGCTGGGATTGGCGCTGCTCGGCGCGGCTCTGCAGAGCTGACGCACGCGGCCTGATCGGGCCGTCAGAGCCCGCGCTTGCGCTGGTAGCGGGCGCGCAGCCAGAAGAGCAGGAAGAAGCCGAGCACGAAGATCACGCCGAAGGCGGCAGCAAGCCAGGGCGAGATATCGCCGAGCTTGAGCATGATCGACGGCAGGACGAAGAAGCCGAGACCGGCGACGACGAGAATGATCGCAGCGGCGATCGCCGGTGACTTTTCCTTGTTCTGCATGACTTCCCTGTTGTTGTCTGCTGCGGCTTAAGCAGCCAGCGCCTATTTCGACGCCTGCAGCTCCAGATCCGAGCGTATATCTTCAAGCCGCCGCTTCTGGCGACCGTCTTCATCGAAATTATCAGCTGCAAGCCAGGTTTCGAATGCGGCATTGAGCAGCGGCCATTCGCTGTCGATCATCGAAAACCAGGCCGTATCACGGTTGCCGCCCTTGGATATCATGTGCTGGCGGAAGATGCCCTCGAAGGTAAACCCGAGCCGGGCGGCGGTCTTGCGGCTCGCCATGTTCTCGCTATGGCATTTCCACTCGTAGCGGCGATAGCCGAGATCCTCGAAGGCGTGCTTCGCCATCAGGTAATGCACTTCGGTCGAGAGCGGCGAGCGGGCCATGGCGGCGCCGTGTGCCACGGAGCCGACTTCGACGACGCCGTTGGCGGGATCGGCACGCATGTAATTGGCCATGCCGACGACGATGCCGGTCGCCTTGTCGCGGAAGACCTCTGTAACCCAGCCGGATTTCTCCTGCGCCGCCGTCAGCCAGGCATCGAAAGCGTCGATATCCCTAAAATCCGGCTGCGTGAAGTATTTGAGCAGCGGGTTGATCGCCATACCGCCGAGGCCTTCCCAGAGGTCCTGCAGATGCCGGTCGCGCTCATAGGCCTCGAGCTTGACGAAACGCCCTTCGAGCGCGACGCCCTTCGGCGCCGGGCACCCTTTCCAGTTCTTCAGATCCTGCATCGGCCGCTCCTCCTTCATCCCTGCCCTTCGGCATAGGCCAGAGTGGCGGCCGACACAAATTCAAACTGGTGATGAACCCTGTTCGAACCGGTGATGAAACCATGCCCCCCGAACGGTATCCTACGCGGTGGCCGGCACCTTGGCGGCCGAGACCGTCGCCTCGATGTGATCGACGAGCGCGTCGGGAAGTCCGAGGCGTCCGGCGAGCAGGTCGAGATAGCCGCGCTCCGCACGGGTTTCCGGCTCGATCGTCAGGCGCGACGCGGTGTAGATCTCCACGCGCTCCTCTTCGGTCTTTGCCGCGCCGACGATCGCGTCGATATCGACCGGGTTGGCAAGCTCGCCTTCGAGGAAGGCCGCGGCATCGGCCGAAAGGCCCGAGACCGACAACTTGTCCATAATGTGCTGGCGCTCGGCCTCGTCGATATGGCCGTCGGCACGCGAAGCGGCGATCATTGCGCGCACGAGAGTCAGCGCAAAATCATGGCTGACGGCTTCCGGAGCAGAGGCGAAGCCGGAATCGGCCGGCGGCGGCAGAAGTTCCGGCTCGCCCTTGGCAACCGTTGCACCGCCCGGCGTATTGCCGGCCTGATAATTCTTGTAGGCTTGGTAGCCGAGACCGGCGATCGCCGCGAGACCGCCAAGCACGGCGGCGTTGCCGGCCAGCTGACGACCCGACTTGGTGCCGAGCAGAACAGCGGCAATGGCGCCGCTCGCCAGTGGATTGTCCTTGGCAAGCTGCGTCGCCTGGGTCGCGCGATCGCGCACCGTGCCGCCGGCACCGGGCACCTGCGATCCCAGAAACTGATCCAGCAATTTCTTCGCGTCGAACATCGGGTTTCGCTCCTTGTCGGTTCCGGGCGGTTGAAGGCGAGCTCAAGGGTGCGCCGCCCGCGCGCCCGTCGCTGAATGGATTGAGACATAGGAACGTTGCAGGGAAAATACAAATTCGCGCCAGAGGCGAGCGACGCCGTACAGCCAAAGAAAAAGGCCGGGCTCTCCACCCGGCCTTTCAAAAAAACGGAAGGCGTTGCTTGCCGCTCAGCCCTTGAGCACGAAGGCTTCTGCCGCAAGCTTGGTGATGCCGGCCCAGTCGCCCTTGGCAACCAGTTCCTTCGGCGCAACCCAGGAGCCGCCGACACAAACGACGTTGGGCAGCGTCAGATAGTCGCGCGCATTGGCAAGGGAAATGCCGCCCGTCGGGCAGAAGAGCGTGCCGGCAAGCGGCGAGGACAGCGACTTGAGGTAGGCGGCGCCGCCGGCCTGCTCGGCCGGGAAGAACTTCATGACGTCGTAGCCTTCTTCACGCAGACCCATGACTTCGCTCGCCGTCGCCGCACCCGGCAAAAGCGGCACCTCGTGGTCGTTGGCCACATCGATCAGTTCCTGCGTCGTGCCGGGGCTGACGATGAACTTCGAGCCGGCTTCGACCGCGGCTTCGAACTGGGCGGCGTTGAGGATCGTACCGGCGCCGGCAACAGCGCCTTCGACTTCGTTGGCAACGGCGCGGATCGCTTCGAGTGCGGCCGGCGTGCGCAACGTGATCTCGATCGCCTTCAACCCGCCGGCAACGAGCGCGCGCGCCAGGGGAACGGCGGTCGCCACGTCGTCGATCACCAGCACCGGAACAACCGGCGCCAGTTTGAGGGTTGAAAGAAGCCTGTCGGATTTCGCGCTCATGCCGATCGTCCTTTTTAAAACGATTGAATATGCCCTCCGCATACTCCCCCGGCCACCGGTTGTCGAGACCCAAGGCGGCGGGAGCGCGGCTTTCGCATGTAAGGCAACGGTAATATGCAACTTGCGACAAAGAGATGACTTGAGCCTTTGCGTGAAAGCGATAGGTTGAAACTGCGGGCCCCCGAAATGGCGGATTTTCCATGGCGAAGGAAATAGAGCGCAAGTTTCTCGTCGCTTCCGATGGATGGCGAGAGCGTGCGGACAAGGGCATTGACCTCAGGCAGGCCTATGTCGTGACCATGGACGACCGCTCGCTGCGCGTGCGCATCCACGGCGACAAATGGGCGCGGCTGACCATCAAGATCGGCAAGTCGGCACTGGTCAGAAACGAATACGAGTACGACCTGCCGATGGACGATGCCCGCGAGATGCTGACCCAGGCGGTCGGGATCGTCATCGAGAAGAGGCGCTACCGGGTGCCGCACAAGGGGTTCACCTGGGAAGTCGACGTCTATGGAGGCGCGCTCAAAGGCCTCGTCGTTGCGGAAGTCGAGATGAAGCGCGAGACCGACATGCCGGCGCTGCCCGATTGGGTCGGGCAGGAAATCACGGGCGATCGCCGCTACTCCAACCAGTCCCTCGCCACAGAAGGACTGACGGAACCGCAACCATGACTTACGCCTTCGAACCTGGACGGCCTTTTTCCGAAGACTTCCGCACGATCGCCGCCGAACAGCTCACACAGGCGGTGATGAAGCTCGAGGATCGGCCTGACGGGGTGCACGAGGCGATCCACGACGCCCGCAAGAACTTCAAGCGCCTGCGCTCGCTGTACCGTCTCGTCGCAGCGGACGTGCCGCTTTTTCAGAAGCACGAAAATGCGCGCATCCGCGACATGGCCCGCAACCTCTCAACCGTTCGGGACGCGGCCGCACTGGTCGAGAACGCCCATTACCTCAAGGCAGCCGCTTGCAACGAGGAGGAAGAACGGGCGCTCGCCCATGTCTGCGAGCGGCTGACGACACGCCGGGACCGCATCACGGCAAGCGCGACCGATATCGAGGACCGCGTGGCAGCCACCATCGTGCGCTGCGAGCAGGCACTGCAGGCCCTCAGCCAAGTGACATTCGACGATCGACGCCGCAAGACCGCAGACCGGCTGACGAAGGGATGGCGGCGCACTCTGAGGCGGGCCAAGCGCGCCCGGCAGGCATGCAGCGAGACTTCGGAAGCCCCGGCGTTCCACGAGCTGCGAAAGCGGGCGCAGGACTACCGCATGCATCTCGGCTTGATGCACGCGGTCTGGCCTTCCGCCCTGCAGGCCAAGCGCGCCGAGGCTAAAGCGCTGGTCGACACGCTCGGGCACCTCAACGATCTCGCGGTCATGACCCAGTTGATCAACGAGGATCCGGGGCTTGCCGGTAACAGTCAGGATCAGGCCCACCTCATCGCGGCCGTCATCGACCGACAGGGAAGCTTGCGCAAGCACGCTCTTGATCTCGCCGCCGAGGTCTTCCAGGAGGAACCGGACGACGAAAGCCGAACGATCCGGTTGCTCTGGCTCGACGCCGCGCGCTGATGTTTCGGCGAAATTTCGGCGGGCGGACCGACTGTCCGCGCCGCGACAGAGTGCCCCTGGGCCCCGCCGCGATTGCGCTTGCGGCGCGAAAGCTGTATTTGCACGGGCCATGACCGACATTTTCACGACCCCGCGCTCTGAGCCCCATGGTGAGACGCATGGCAAGTTTCTGGTGGCCGCGCTCTATCATTTCGCACGCTTCCCGCGTTTCTCCGATTTTCGCGAACCGCTGCAGGCCGTCTGCGACGAAAACGGCGTCAAGGGAACGCTGCTTCTGGCGCATGAAGGCATCAACGGCACGATCGCCGGCACGGATGCCGGCATCGCCGCGGTGCTCTCGTTCCTGCGCGCGCAGCCCGAATTCGGCGCACTGGAGCACAAGGAAAGCCGTGCATCGTCCATGCCGTTCCTGCGCATGAAGGTGCGGTTGAAGAAGGAAATCGTCACCATGGGCGTCGAGGATATCGACCCCAACAAGATCGTCGGCACCTATGTCGATCCGAAGGATTGGAATGCACTGATCTCCGATCCCGAGACGATCGTCATCGATACGCGCAACGACTACGAAACCGCCATCGGCATCTTCAAGGGTGCGGTCGATCCGAACACCAAAACTTTCCGCGAATTTCCCGATTGGGTGCACAACAACACCGGCCTGCACAACAAGCCGAAGATCGCCATGTACTGCACCGGTGGCATCCGCTGCGAGAAGGCGACCGCCTTCATGAAGGAGCAGGGCTTTGATGAGGTGTACCACCTCAAGGGCGGCATCCTGAAATATCTCGAGGAAGTGCCCCAGGAAGAAAGCCTCTGGGAAGGCGCCTGCTTCGTCTTCGACGATCGCGTCTCCGTCACCCATGGCCTCGAGGAAGGCGAGCACACGCTCTGCCACGCCTGCCGCCAGCCGCTGACCAAGGCGGACCTGGCTTCACCGCACCACGAGGACGGCGTCTCCTGCATCCATTGCCACGAGGTCCGCACCGACGAGGACCGCGAACGCTACCGCCAGCGCCAGCGGCAGATCGAACTTGCCAAGAAGCGCGGCGAGCGCCACCTCGGTAGCTGACATACGCTTGGGCATCCGCCCTTCGCTTGTGCGAGCGGGAAGCGCCCCTCATCCGCCTGCCGGCACCTTCTCCCCGCAGCGGGGCGAAGGGACTTGCGGCACCGCCCCGGCCGACAACGCTAACTCCAGCTTACGGCTGCGACTTGCACGCAGTTCCCCGGGTACCGAGAGCTCCGTTCCGCGGCGCCCCAGCGTGGCACGTCCCCTCGCCCCGCTTGCGGGGAGAGGGTTAGGGTGAGCGGCGGTTTCACTCGCGAACGCAGTCAGCCCGGCAACGCCTCGCATTCCTCAAGTGCCAACGCACTGCGGTCCCATTCATGGCGGCTGCGGGTGAAAATGGCGTCTGTCGGTCGAAATACCGACGGGTCGTCGAGCGTGCCGGCATAGATCGACACACGCGGATCGTCCGGCGGGCCGGAGCCATAAACCTGGCTGCCGCAGGTTTCGCAAAAATAGCGGATCGAAGGATTGCCGTTTTCAGCGCGCGTCTCGTAACCGCGGCCGGTTCCCGACATCGTCACATCGGCCCGCTCGAAGATCATGTAACAGCAATGACCGGTGCCTGTCGTGCGCTGGCAATCGCGGCAATGGCAGAAACCGGAAAAGAGCGGCTCACGGTTCAGCTCATACCGGATTGCACCGCAGAGACATCCGCCTTTCAAGACGCTCATGGTTCGTCCTCCTCGAAGTGCCAGGAGGATAGCCAAGCAAGCCATGCGGTCAAAGAAAAACCGCGCGCCGCAAGTTGCAGCGCGCGGTCCATGTTTCTCTTTACCAGAGACGCTTACCAGCTCGGGATCAGCGCGCCCTTGAAGGTGTCGTTGATGAAGGCCTTCACCTTTTCGTCGTGGTAGGATTCGACCAGGGTCTTCACCCACGGAGCATCCTTGTCGGCCTTGCGCACGGCAATCACGTTGGCGTAGGGCGACTTCTCGCCTTCGATCGCGATCGCGTCCTTCTTCGGGTGCAGGCCGGCCTCCATCGCGTAGTTGGTGTTGATGACGGCGGCATCGACGTCCTGCAGCGAGCGCGGCAGCTGGGCAGCGTCGAGCTCGGCAAACGTGATGTTCTTCGGGTTCTCGGTGATGTCGGCCGGCGTGACCTTGAGGCCGACCTCTTCCTTGACCTTGATCAGGCCCTTCGACGCCAGAACCAGCAGCGCGCGGCCGCCATTGGTCGGGTCGTTCGGGATGGCGATCGTGGCGCCGTCCTTGAGCTCGTCGAGGCTCTTCACCTTCTGCGAATAGACGCCCATCGGGGTGGTGATGGTGGTGCCGACGCTGACGATGTCGAAACCACGATCGGCGATCTGGTTGTCGAGATAGGGCTGGTGCTGGAACGAGTTGGCGTTGAGGTCGCCGTCAGCCAGAGCCTGGTTCGGGACGACATAGTCGGAGAATTCGAGGATCTCGATATCGAGGCCCTTGGGAGCTGCGATTTCCTTCACCTTCTCCATGATCTGGGCGTGTTCGCCCGGCGTGACGCCGACCTTGATGGTTTCGGCGAGTGCCGTGCCGGCGGAAAGAGCGGCAATCGCTGCCGCGATGATAAGCTTCTTCATGGTCGTCTCCTTGTTCACGTTCAGTCTTGGGAGGAATCAGGTCTTGCGGTTTTTCTTGTCGAAACGCCGCGCCAGCCCGTCGCCGGCGCTCTGGACGAGCTGCACCAGCACGATCAGCACGATGACGACGACGAGCATCACGTCGGGCATGAAGCGCTGGTAGCCGTAGCGGATGCCGAGGTCGCCGAGCCCGCCGCCGCCGACGGCACCGACCATCGCCGAATAGCCGATGAGGCTGACGGCGGTCATGGTGAGCGCCAGGGTCAGCGCGGGCCGCGCTTCGGCGAGCAGCACCTTGAAGACGATCTGCATCGGGGTCGCGCCCATGGCGCGCGCCGCCTCGATCAGGCCCTTGTCGATCTCGCGGATCGCCGCTTCCACCAGGCGTGCGACAAAGGGAATGGTGGCAATCGTCAAGGGCACAATCGCAGCCTTCGTACCGATGGAGGTGCCGGTGAGCAGTCGGGTAAACGGAATGATGGCGACGACGAGGATGATGAACGGCGTCGAGCGCGTGGCGTTGACGATCAGCCCGATGATGCGGTTGAGCGTCGGCGCCGGGAAGAGTTCACCTTTGCCGCTGGTGGCGAGGAAGATGCCGATTGGCCCGCCGATCAGCGAGCCGATCAGGCCGGCGATGGCGACCATGTAAATCGTGTCGACCGTGGCCCCGCCGATGCGCAGGAGAATATCAGGCGACATAACCGAGCACCTCCGTGACCAGACCGTTTTCGACAAAGAAGCGTTCGGCGCGGCCGGACGTCTCGGCATCCGCGCCATAGGCGACGACCAGCGAGCCATAGGGCGCGCCGCCGATCTCGTCGATCGTGCCGGCGATGATGTTGACCTCGGCGCCGACAGACTTGATCAGCTGCGAGATCAGCGGCTTCTCGGCCGCAGCCCCGAAGAAGGTGAGCCGCACGACGGCGCGATCGCCGGCCGCGGGTGCAGGCTTCAGGGCGCGGGCGACCGCGTCTGGAAGCTTCGAACCCGGCAGCCCCGAGAGCAGCGCCCGCGTCGTCTCGTGCTTCGGATGGGTGAAGACGTCGAAGGTGTGGCCACGCTCGACGATGCGGCCATGATCGATGACGGCGACGTCTGAGGTCACCGCCTTCACCACTTCCATCTCGTGAGTGATGAGCAGCACCGTCAGGCCGAGATCGGCATTGATGCGCTTCAAAAGCTCCAGGATCGACTGGGTCGTTTCCGGATCGAGCGCCGAGGTCGCCTCGTCGGAGAGCAGGAGCTTCGGCTCGGTCGCAAGCGCCCGGGCGATGCCGATGCGCTGTTTCTGGCCGCCTGAAAGTTCGGCCGGATAGCGCCCGTGCTTATCGGCGAGACCGACGAGATCGAGCAGCGGCCGAACGCGCTGTTCGATCGCGCGCTTGTCCATGCCGGATATTTCGAGCGGCAGCGCGACGTTTCCGAACACGGTGCGCGAGGACAGCAGGTTGAAGTGCTGGAAGATCATGCCGACGGAGCGGCGAAGGCTGCGCAGCGCCGCCTCGTCGAGCCCGCCGACATCGACGCCGTCAACCAGCACCTTGCCGCCCGTCGGCTTTTCGAGCCCGTTGACCAGTCGGATCAGCGTCGACTTGCCAGCGCCGGAGCGGCCGATGATGCCGGTGATCGAACCACGGTCGACGGTCAGCGAGACCTTGTCGAGCGCAGTGAAGGCGCCGCTGGTGCCGGACGCGGGGAAATGCTTGGAAACGCCGTCGAAGACGACGGCCGCGTCAGCCGATGGCGCGGCGTTTTGGGCGGAAACGCTCATCGTTCGGAATTCCCCGAATGAGGCGCAGTCGGAATGTGCGGGTACATAAGTGCTCTCGGATGTTCAAAACTCATGATCCCGGGCCTGGCCGGGATGGAACGCGCGTCTGGTCAGGCCGACATTCGACAACGCATTCGGAACAGGGAGCACTTCTCTAACATCAAGCAACCAGTCAGTTCAACTTTGCTGCCGCATGGCCCGCATGCGACATAATCTACGGGTCTTATGGAGAATTGCCACGCCCTTTCACAGGCATGATTTTTCCGAATTTGCCAAGCAACGGCAAAACCATGCTCTTTTGCTTCGCAACGCGCCGTCATCCCGCAAATCGCCATCTTGGAAATCCTTGCTCGGGCGGACTGTGTCCGACCGCATTTCATGCTAACGGGCAGGAACAGGATTATGAGGTGAGAAATGCGCATCGTCTTGACCGGAAGTTCCGGCCGCATCGGCAGAGCGATCTACAACGCGCTCGCCGCCGCCGACCATGACGTCATCGGCATCGATCGCGCGCCCTTCGGCACGACGGCCGTCGTCGGCGATCTCGTCGATGGCGAACTGCTGGAGCGCGCGATGGAAGGGACGGACGCCGTCATCCATACGGCGGCCCTGCACGCGCCACATGTAGACGCCGTCGCCGACCAGGAGTTCGAGCGCGTCAATGTGATGGGCACCCATCTGGTGATTGCCGCAGCCCAGGCCGCCGGCGTCGGCCGCATCGTCTTTACCAGCACGACGGCACTTTATGGTCACGCGGTCACGGAAGGCGGCTGCGCCTGGATCACCGAGGAGACGCCGCCGAAGCCGCACACCATCTACCACCACACCAAGCTTGCGGCCGAAGCTCTGCTCGAAAACGCGGCGGATCGTGCTTTGCATGTGCGGGTGCTGCGCATGTCGCGCTGTTTCCCGGAGGTCGCCGATCGTATCGCAAGCTACCGCCTGCACCGCGGCATCGATGCGCGCGACGTGGCTGCCGCGCATGTGGCAGCACTCGACAATGGCGGCCCGGCTTTTCAGCGCTACATCATCTCGGGCGAAACGCCGTTCCTTCCAACGGATTGCCGCCGGCTGGCGGAGGATGCCGCAGGGCTCCTGCGTGAGCGTGCGCCAAAACTGTCGCAGGCCTTTGCCGATCGCGACTGGCCGCTGCCCGCGACCATCGACCGGGTGTATGACCCGAGTGCTGCGATCGAAAAGCTCGACTGGAAGCCGCGCTACGGTTTCAAGGAAGTGCTGGCCCAGCTCGACCGGCAGAGCCTGGAAGTCCTGCCGGTCCGGCGGTGAATTGACCGAGCCGCACGGAAGCGTTGCGGGCGGGTGAGCCCGCCCGCTTGAGCGTCAGATGTGGTTGCCCTTCGGGAACTGTTCGGCCAGAGCCTGGTACCACTCACCGCTCTTCTTGATGGTGCGGACCTGGGTGTCGTAGTCGACATGGACGATGCCGAAACGCATCTTGTAACCTTCGGCCCATTCGAAATTGTCCATCAGGCTCCAGGCGAAATAGCCGCGCATCGGATAACCCTCGGCGATCAGATCCGCCGTCACCGACAAGTGGTCGGCGATATAGTCGAGCCGCGGCTGGTCGTCGACAATGCCGTTCTCGACGCCCATGTTGTAGCAGGCGCCGTTCTCGGTGATGTAGCAGTCGGGCAGCTGGTAGGTCGCGTTCAGCGTCTTGACCAGGCTGCCTAGCGCCGGAGCGTAAACCTCCCAACCGATATCCGTCTTTGTCTGGCTCACCGGCTTGGCATTGATGGTTGCCGGATATTCTGCGCCCTTGGCCGGATCGGCACTGACCCGCATCGGCGTGTAGTAGTTGAGCCCCCACCAGTCGAGCGGCCGGGAGATCGTCTCCATGTCGCCGTCTTCGATCGCGGGCATGCGATGGCCGAGCGCACTCATGAAGCTTTCGGGGTACTCCCCCTTGAAGATCGGGCCGAAGAAGACGCCATTGTGGAAGTCGAAGGCGCGATCGGCGGCTTTCCTGTCGGCCGCGCTGTCGCTGCCCGGGTAGACCGAATGCGCATTGATGACGATGCCCGTAGGCAAGTTCGGCCGCTCGGAGCGGATGGCGTCGACGCCGAGCCCGTGCGCCAGATTGGTAAAGTGCAGCGCATGCAGGGCTGCGTCCATGTTGCGCTCGCCCGGCGCATGGATGCCATAGAGGTGGCTGAGCCACACCGAGCACCAGGGCTCGTTGAAGGTCGCGACCGCATCGAGCCGGTCGCCGAGGCGAGCGATCACGGTCTTGGCGTAGCGCTGGAAGGCATAGGCCGTCGTGCGCGCCGTCCAGCCGCCATCGCCCATCAGCGCCAGCGGCAGGTCCCAATGGTAAAGCGTGGCGAAGGCCTTTATGTTACGCGCCTTCAGGCCGTCGACGAGGCGGTCGTAGAAATCGAGACCCTTTTCGTTGATCGGGCCGGTGCCTTCAGGAATGATCCGCGGCCAGGCAACGGAAAACCGATAGGCATCGACGCCGAGGCTTTTGATCAGGTCCAGATCCTCGTCGAGCCTATTGTAGTGATCGCAGGCGACATCGCCGTTGTGACGCCCGAAGACACGGCCCGGCATGTTCGAAAAGGCATCCCAGATCGACGGCTTGCGCCCGTCAGCTTTGGTCGCGCCTTCGATCTGGAAGGAGGCGGTCGCCACCCCGAATACGAAATCGCCCGGGAAGCGCTCTGCCAGGATCTTGGGATCGGTCATCTCTTTGTCTCGTCTCGTTCCGGCCCCGCTGCCAGCGGGACCTTGGTTTTCGGTTTGTAGCGGGCCGACCTAAATCCATGCCGGCAAATGTCAACTCGCGAAAAAGGGCGGGAAAGCCCCGCCCTTCCGCCGGTATTGGCCTGCGGTTATACCTTTACCCACGCCCCATTTCGTTTGGATGACTGTACGCAGGCGTCGACGAAGACCATGCCCTTCATGCCATCGTCGATGGTCGGGTAAGTGACGGCCGGATCGATCTTCTCGCCCTTGCGCTTGGCAAAGATGGCGCGCGCCGCCTCCGTGTAGATGTTGGCGAAGCCTTCCAGGTAACCTTCCGGATGGCCCGACGGAATACGGCTGACGCGGTTTGCGGCCGCACCCGCCCCGGCGCCGGCGCGAGTGAGCAGGCGCTTCGGCTCACCGAACGGCGTGTACCAGAGATAGTTCGGGTCCTTCTGCGTCCATTCAAGCCCGCCCTTGGTGCCGTAGACGCGCACCATAAGGCCGTTCTCGTGGCCGGGCGCCACCTGGCTGCACCAGAGCAGCCCCTTGGCGCGCTCGCCGTCCTTCGCCTTGAAGCGCATCATCACATGGGCATTGTCGTCGAGCTGGCGGCCGTCAACGAAGCTGTCGAGATCGGCAGCGAGTTCTTCGAGTTCGAGGCCGGAGACGAAGGCGCCGAGATTATAGGCGTGCGTGCCGATATCACCCGTCGAGCCGCCGGCACCCGAGCGCGCCGGATCGGTGCGCCAGGCCGCCTGCTTCTGGCCCGACTGCTCGATGTTTTCGGTGAGCCAGTCTTGCGGGTACTCCATCTGCACCAGCCGCACCGCACCGATCTCGCCATTGGCGACCATCTCGCGCGCCTGCCGTACCATCGGATAGCCGGTGTAATTGTGCGTCAGCACGAACAGCGCATCGCTCTCGTCCGCCGCTTTCTTCAGCTTCTTCGCGTCGCCAAGCGTCGAAGTCAGCGGCTTGTCGCAGATCACGTGGATGCCGCGCTTCAGGAATTCCTTGGCCGCAGCGTAGTGCACATGGTTTGGCGTGACGATCGCCACCGCCTCGATGCCATCCTTCAGCTTCGCTTCGCGGATCGCCATCTGCTTGAAGTCGGAATAGACACGCGACGGATCGAGCCCGAGCTCTCGGCCTGAGCTTTCCGCCTTTTCCGGCGTCGACGACAGCGCGCCGGCCACCAGCTCATAGTGATCGTCGATACGGGCTGCGATGCGATGCACCGCGCCGATGAATGCGCCGGAGCCGCCGCCCACCATGCCGAGCCGGATGCGACGCTCGCGCTTCTCGCTCGTTCCTTCGATTGCCATGATCTTCTCCCCTGTTCGTTCCGTGTTGTTTGTTCGTTTCCTGGCGCAAGGGATGCCCCTCATTCGCCCGCCGGCACCTTCTCCCCGCACGCGGGGAGAAGGGCTCATGCCGCACCCGCTTGCGAAACCGCAGCAACAGCAGCCACGATAACCCGTGGTCAGCGGCAATCCACGTCCCCTCTCCCCGCCTGCGGGAAGAGGGCCAGTCCTCGGGTTAACCCGAGGAGACCGGGCAGTCGCACCCTCAGGTCCTACCTGCCTCAGATCCCCAGCATGCGCCGGTTGGCCGCCTCGTCCGTGCCAGCCCCGGCAAAGTCGTCGAACGCCTTCTCGGTCACGCGGATGATGTGATGCTTGACGAAATCGGCACCCTCGCGTGCCCCATCCTCTGGATGTTTCAGCGCGCATTCCCACTCGACCACCGCCCAGCCGGCGAAATCGTTGGCGGCCATCTTCGAGAACACCGCACCGAAATCCACCTGGCCGTCGCCGGGCGAGCGGAAGCGGCCGGCGCGGTTGACCCAACCCTGGTAGCCGCCGTAGACGCCCTGGCGCCCGGTCGGGTTGAACTCCGCGTCCTTGACGTGGAACATGCGGATGCGGTCCTTGTAGATGTCGATATTGTCGAGATAGTCGAGGCACTGCAGCACGTAGTGCGAAGGGTCGTAGAGCATGCAGGCGCGGGCATGGTTGCCGGTGCGCTCCAGGAACATCTCGTAGGTGATGCCGTCGTGCAGATCCTCGCCCGGATGGATCTCGTAGCAGACGTCGACGCCACAATCCTCGGCATGGTCGAGGATCGGCTTCCAGCGCTTCGCCAGTTCATCGAAGGCGGTCTCGACGAGACCGGCCGGCCGCTGCGGCCAGGGATAGACGAAAGGCCAGGCGAGCGCGCCGGAGAAGCTTGCCATGGCGTTGAGGCCGAGGTTCTTCGAGGCCGTCAGCGCCAGCTTCACCTGTTCCACCGCCCAGGCCTGGCGTGCTTTGGGATTGCCGCGCACCTCGGGTGCTGCAAACCCCTCGAAGGCTTCATCATAGGCCGGATGCACGGCGACGAGCTGACCCTGCAGATGGGTCGAAAGCTCGGTTACCTCGACGCCATTGTCGCGCGCCGTGCCGGCGAACTCGTCGCAATAGGCTTTCGAGGTCGCCGCCTTTTTCAGATCGATCAGCCGCGCGTCCCAGCTCGGCACCTGCACGCCCTTGTAGCCGCAATCGGCCGCCCATTTGGTGATCGCATCCCAGGAATTGAACGGCGCGGCATCGCCGGCGAATTGCGCAAGAAAGAGCCCTGGCCCCTTGATGGTCTTCATGCTGATTTTCCTCCCGATGGAACGGCCGAAATTGGTGTTGGCCTTGTCCTGACAGCCGGCATGAAAGGCGATTGCACGCCTTTGTTTTCTCCCAGAACTGCCGGATCTGAAACGTTGCAGGCGCCGAAGCTAGCAGATTTTCAGCGAGGGGCAACAGCGCACGACCGGATTCCGAAAAGTTTTGTAATCGATTTCATTGCACACGGCATTAGACCAGCCACGGCACGCCCTCGCTGCAGAAATCCGCGACATCAACGATCGCCTCCCGTGCGCGTCGACGAAGAGAAAGGGCGCTTTCGAGGCGCCCTTTCGATATCCATCTCCGCTCAGACGTAGCGGTTGACGACGTTTTCGAGCAGCTCCTGCTTGCCGGACTTCGGCTGCGGGTTGAGGTCCGACTTCAGCACCCAGGCCTCGATCTCTTCCAGCGAGAAGCCGCCGTCGAGCATCTTCTTGGCTTCCGGCACCTGCCAGCCGGCATAGCGGCCTTCGAGCGGTGCGGAGAGCGCCTTGTCCTCGATCATTTTTGCCGCTGCCTTCAGGCCACGCGCGCAGCAATCCATGCCGCCGATATGGCCGATCAGCAGGTCCTCCGGATCGATCGACTGGCGACGCAGCTTGGCGTCGAAGTTCGTGCCGCCGGTCGCAAAGCCGCCGCCGGCAAGAACCTGGTAATAGGCGAGCGCCATTTCCGGCACGTTGTTCGGGAACTGGTCGGTATCCCAGCCGGACTGGTAGTCGTTGCGGTTCATGTCGATCGAGCCGAAGATGCCGAGCGCGTTGGCAAGCGCCAGCTCGTGCTCGAAGGAGTGGCCGGCGAGGATCGCATGGCCCTGCTCGATGTTGACCTTCACCTCGTTTTCCAGGCCGTAGTTCTTGAGGAAGCCGTAGACCGTCGCGACGTCGTAGTCGTACTGGTGCTTGGTCGGTTCCTGCGGCTTCGGCTCGATCAGGATCGCGCCCTTGAAGCCGATCTTGTGCTTGTACTCGACGACGAGGTTGACGAAACGGCCGAGCTGGTCGAGCTCGCGCTTCATGTCGGTATTGAGCAGCGTCTCGTAGCCTTCACGACCGCCCCAGAGTACGTAGTTCTGGCCGCCGAGGCGCTTGGTGGCGTCAAGGCAGGTTTTCACCGTCGCGGCTGCGAACGCGAAGACGTCCGGATCCGGATTGGTCGCCGCACCCGACATGTAGCGCCGGTTGGAGAAGAGGTTCGCCGTGCCCCACAGCAGGTTGACACCGGTCTCGGCCTGCTTCTTTTCGAAGTAGTCGACAATCTCGTTGAGGTTCTTCGTGTTCTCGACGAAGCTTTTGCCTTCCGGGCGCACGTCGGCATCGTGGAAGCAATAGAACGGGACGCCGAGCAGGTCGAAGAATTCGAAGGCGACGTCGGCCTTCAGCTTGGCCGCAGCCATGTCGTCCTTGAACCAGGGACGTTCGAAGGTCTGTCCGCCGAAGGGGTCGCCGCCCGGCCAGACGAAGGTGTGCCAGTAGGCAACCGCGAAGCGCAGGTGATCTTCCATGCGCTTGCCGAGCACGACCTCGTCCTTGTTGTAATGGCGGAAGGCGAGCGGGTTGGCGCTATCCGGTCCTTCATATTTGATCTTGGCGATATCGCCGAAAAAGCCAGTGCTCACGGGTCTTGCTCCTCTTTCAAGAGTGGTGTCGGCCGGCGTCGCCCATGCGATAGGCGCGGCCATTACGTGGAAGGTAATTGGTTTCATTCCCTCGTCCGGCGATACCGGAAGCATCGAAACGCCAAACGAAAGGAACACTTCGATGCACGACTTCAACGCCATCGCCAGAGCCTACATCGCCGCCTGGAACACGACCGACGCCGCAAGCCGCGCCGGCCAGATCGAGAAGGCCTTCACCGCCGACGTCGCCTATCGCGACCCGATCATGCAGGGCGACGGCCATGCCGGCATGGATGCGCTCATTGCCGGCGTGCACGGACAGTTCCCCGGCTTCCGCTTCACGCTGAAGGGTGCCGCCGACGGTTACGCCGACACGATCCGCTTTTCCTGGGCACTCGGTCCGGACGGCGTTCCCTCTGTCATCGAAGGCACCGATGTCTGCCAGATCGAAAATGGTCGGCTGAAGACGGTCACCGGTTTCCTCGACAAGGTTCCGGTCCGCTGAGCACGAGGCGGCGGATCGAGACAGGGGGCGCCGCATCACGACACGGCGCCCTTGATCGCCGGATAGAGCCGGCGGTAGCGCTGGTAGCTCGCCTCATAGGCCGAAACCAGCGACGCCTCCGGCGCAATGGTCTCGGCCGTCTGTGGGGCGTAGCAGGTGACAACGGGATGGGCACCGGTCGCGGCGATCAGGCCGAGGCGGGCCGCCCCGAAGGCAGCGCCGAAATCGCCGTCGGCGGGCAGGTCGACCGGCAGGTTGAGCGCCGTAGCGATCGATTTGAGCCAGTAGCGCGAGCGCGAACCCCCACCGATCGCCGTCACCCGAGAAAGCGTCGTGCCGGCGGCGCGCAAGGCTTCCAGGCTGTCGCGAATGGCGAAGGACACGCCCTCCATCACCGCCTGGGTCAGCACCACCCGGCCGCTCTCATGGCCAAGCCCGACAAAGGCGCCACGGATCGCCGCGTCATTGTGCGGCGTGCGCTCGCCCGACAGATAGGGAAGGAACGTGACGCCCGAAGGCGCCTTCAGATGATCGCCGAGTTCGGCGCTCAGGTCGGCAGCACTGCGGCCGGCGATGCCGGAGTACCAGTTCAACGCATCGGTCGCAGACAGGATCACGCCCATCTGGTGCCAGGTATTCGGCAGCGCGTGGCAGAAGGCATGCACGGCGCTTTCCGGGTTGGGCAAGTAGCTCGCATTCGCCGCGAAGAGAACACCCGAGGTACCGAGCGAGACGAAGGCATTGCCCTCGCCGACCGTGCCCATGCCACAGGCAGAAGCCGCATTGTCGCCTGCACCGCCGGCAACCACGACGTCACCGGAAATGCCCCAGCGCGCGGCCAGTTCCGAACGCAGCTTCCCGGCCGCATCGGTTCCCTCGACCAGACTCGGCATCTGCTTTTCGTCCATGTCGGTGGCGGCAAGCAGGCTTTCCGACCACTGCCGCTTGCCAGTGTCGAGCCAGGCAGTGCCGGCGCTGTCGGACATTTCCGACATGTGCTCGCCGGTCAGCCACAGGCGCAGATAATCCTTCGGCAGCAGCACCCAGCGCACCTTGGCGAAGATGTCGGGCTCGTTGGCCCGCACCCAGGCAAGCTTCGGTGCGGTGAAGCCGGGGAAGACGATGTTGCCGGTGATGGCGCGGAACTGCGGGTCCGCATCGAGCGCTGCCGCCTCTCGGAAGCTGCGGGTGTCGTTCCAGAGGATGCAGGGCCGAAGCACCCGGTCGTCGGCATCAAGCAGCGTCGCACCGTGCATCTGGCCGGAAAGGCCGATACCGCGCACCGCCGAAAGCTCCGCCGGGTGTGCCGCCTTCAGCCCGGCAATTGCCTCTTCGGTGGCGCGCACCCAATCGGCCGGGTCCTGTTCCGACCAGCCGGGATGCGGCCGCGAGACGTCGAGCGCGCCGGAGGCCGAACCGACGATGCGCTGGCCGCCATCGATCAACATTGCCTTGACGCCCGAAGTGCCGAGATCCAGTCCGAGATACATGCTTGCCTCCATTGAGCAATTCTTCGAAAGAACTGCGTAAATTCAAAGCGCTACGCCGGATCGACCGGCAGGTTGTCCTTCAGGAAAATTTCGATGCGGATGCGCTCCTGCGCCCCGATCACCGAAAGGCCGTCGGCGCGGGCCTTCAGCACCCGGATGGCGCTGCGCACCTCATGGCCGCCGTCCTGATTGAGGAGAGCGTCGAGCGTGCCGGAAAGAAGTGCCGCGCGGCTGTGCGGCGTCAGTTCATGGGCGATGGCGCAGACAGCCTTTTCGCGACCGGCCTTTTCCAGTGCCGCGATCAGGCCACGATTGCCGGCGCCGAGACTGTAGATGCCGGCAAGCTCCGGTTGATCGGCGAGAAGGTTGGAGACGAGGCGATCGACCTCGGCCGGATCGTCATGGCCTTCGACGACGGGCAGCAGCCGGCGGCCAGGCGCACTTTCTGCCATGGCCGCGCCAAAACCTTCGAGACGGTCGCGATGGTCGCGCACCAGCATCGAGCCGGCTACGATCGCCACCGGGCCGTTTCGGCCACCGAGGAAACGTCCCATCAGGGTGCCGGCGGTCCGGCCGGCGGCAACGTTGTCGACACCGGCGAAATGATCGCGCGACGATCCCGGCAGGTCGGAAACCAACGTCACGACGGCGACGCCGTCTTCACGCAGCGCATCTACCGCACTGACGACCTCGGGCGCATCGATCGCAACGACCGCGACGCCGGCCGGGTCAAGCGCCCGCGCTTTATGAAGGGCTGCAGCCAACGCTTCCGGGTCGAAGGCCGGCACGGAAAAGACCGTGATCGCCGTGCGCTCGACTGCCGAGCGCGCCTTCGCCGCCTCCACCTCGGCCGCAAGGCCGCGCATGAAGGTGTTGTCGCCCTCCGGCAGGATGAAGACCAGCGGGTAGATCCGGCTCTTGGCGAGGTTGGCGGCGGCGACGTCGCGCACATAGCCGAGCGCTTCGATGGCGCGCTCGACCTTGTCGCGGGTGACACCACGCACGCCCGGCCGGTTGTTCAGAACCCGGTCGACGGTCGCGAGGCTGACCCCGGCTCTAGCAGCGATATCGTGAACTGTCGGGCGCATGTTTTCCTCCGGGTTCTGCCTTTAGAGGAATTTCTGATGTACGTAAATCAAAAATCCGCAAGACGTGAAAAACGGAGCGCCGCACGGCTGTCCGGAGACAGGGGATTCGACACCTTAAATATTTGATTCAGATAGAGTTTTCGACCTAGGAAAGGCGCTTGCTGAAGGTATCGGTAAAGACAACCTCGCCATGGCTCTGTCCAGCCTCCGCCAGCGCCACGTCCATGAAGCCATCGGTAACGCGCACGACGCCAAAGCCGCCCATGTAAGCGGCCTTCGGCTTGATGAGATCGAGCCCGCCCTGCCGGTAGATCATTGCGGTTTCGTGCTGATGCCCGTGGAACAGGCCTATGACGTTGCTGCCTTTGACGGTGTCGAGCAGCGCCTGGCGCTGAGGGATGCTCCACCAATGCGGAGCGCCGTCGCCTTCGTCGTCGAAAGTCCTGGCCTTCGCATCCCAGACCTCCGTCGAAAAGGCGTCCCAGCCGTAGTGCTGGAAGAGGATCACCGGCCGGCCGTCGGCGGCATAGGACGCCAGATCCTGTTTCAGCCAGGGCAGCGCATTGACCGCACCCTTGGTCTCGTCGCCGCCGAAGCGCTGCAACTGCACCAGATGCAGCCCGCCCCAGTCCCAGGAATAGCAATCCGACAGCGGATCGTAGTTGGTGACCGGCACCGGAGGCTTGTAGAACACCGACTGGCGGTGGTTGAACTCAACATAGTCGCGCAGTTCGCGGCGATACCAGTCGACATGCGGCGGGGGCCCATCCTGGTCGAGGTCGTGGTTGCCGAGGCCGACATAGACGGGCATGTGGACGTGGTCGGGTCCCGCCCCTTCCTGGTAGCGACTTGAAAATTGCTGCAACTGCCGCCCCTCGCGCGGCTGGCGCACCTGGCCGCCGCCGTCATCGGTGAGATCGCCGCCGAGCACCAGGCCGAGCGGCTTGCCGATCTCTCGCCCGGCGCTTGCAAGCCCGCTCGGCTTGCCGGCAACCGTCTCCGGCCAGCGCATGGCGTGCACGGCATTCAGCGCCGCGACGTGGCGCAGCAGATTTGCGTCCGTCTTGCCTTCGGCCGCGCAGTTGGGAGCAAGCCCTTCGATTGAAACGAGGCAGGCATGGATATCGTTGGAAAACAGGAATGTCGCGTCGATGGCCGGGACTGCGGCGCGGCTTCGGGAGGCAGCAAGCGCTGCCCCGAGACCGGCAAGGCCCGCAACGAATGATCGCCTGGATATGCCGTCAGAACCCGATCGCCGCATGCCGCTCCCCCTCTCACACTTGGGACAGAAGTGTGCCGCAAGGCTCGGCTCGCGTAAACCGAGAGTCGCGTCCTGCTTAAGAGGGGGAGCTAGTGACCGCCGCCGCTAGGGCCGACGCCCTCGGGCTTCTTGATCATCATGACGCCGAGGATCAGCGACAGGAACAGCACCGTCAGCAGCATGAAAATGTCGCCGAAGGACAGGATGATCGCCTGCTTCTGCGCCATGCCCGCAAGCTGCTTGATCGCGATCGTCGTGCCGTCGAGACCATGAGCGTTGAAGTTGGCGGCCATGTTGTTGAAGCGTTCCATGGCTTCCGGGTTACCCCACTGGATATGCTCGGCAAGGCGGGCATAGTGGAAGTCCTGGCGCTGGGTCAGGATCGTGTTGATAACCGCAAGCCCCACCGCGCCGCCGAGGTTACGGGTCAGGTTGAACAGGCCCGAGGCGCCGCGCATGCGCGCCGGCGGCATGGTGCCGAGCGCGATGTTGTTGATCGGCACCATGCACAGCATCAGCCCGACGCCGCGCAGGATCTGCGGGATGAACAGCTCGTAGAAGTCCCAGTCGGCCGTCAGGTGCCCCATGATCCAGGTGCCGCTGGCAAAGCTGGTGAAGCCGATCGTCATCAGCACGCGCGGATCGAGCTTACCCGAGAGAATACCCGCAACCGGCGCCGTGAAGAACATGGCGAGGCCCGAGACGAACATGGTCTCGCCGATCATCAGCGAGTCGTAGCCGCGGATACGGCCGAGATAGAGCGGATAGAGATAAGTGAGACCATAAAGGCCGATGCCCATGACGAAGGAGAACATCGAGCCGAAGGCGAAGTTTCGGTTGGCAAAGGCCCTGAGGTCGACGACCGGGAACTCCACCTTGAAGGCGCGGTAGAAGAACACGATGGCGGCAATCGCCGAAGCGACGGCACCGATGACAATGTGCTCGTCGTTGAACCAGTCGTTGGTGTTGCCCTCTTCCAGCACGTATTCGAGCGCGCCGAGGAAGATCGCCATCGAGGCGAGACCCCACCAGTCGAACTTCTTGAGCAGGCCAAGCTCCGGCTTGTCGAAGTCGATGAAGGTCCAGGTGAGCGTCGCAACGATGATGCCGGGAATGACGTTGACGAGGAACAGCCAGTGCCAGGAGAAGGCGTGGCTAAGATAGCCGCCGACCGTCGGACCGATGGTCGGGGCAAGCGTGGCGATCAGGCCGATGATCGGCGAGACGATGTTGCGCTTCGACGGCGGGAAGATGGTGAAGGCGGCCGCAAAGACCGACGGGATCATGCCGCCGCCGATGAAGCCCTGGATCGCGCGATAGACGATCATCTGGTCGATGTTCGTCGCGGTCGCGGCAAGCGCGCTTGCCGCGGTGAAGCCCGCCGCCGAAACCGAGAACAGCACACGCGTCGAGACGATGCGCGCCAGCGTGCCCGAGAGCGGGATCATGATGACTTCGGCAATGAGATAGGAGGTCTGCACCCAGCCGATCTCGTCGGAACCGGCCGAAAGGCCGGCCTGGATCTCGGCAAGCGAGGCCGAGACGATCTGGATGTCGAGGATGGCCATGAACATGCCGACGACCATGGCGAAGAAGGCGATCAGCCTCTTCGGGTCCATATGTTCCTCGACCTTCGGTGCGGCGGCCGCCACCGAGCCTGCTGTTGCCGTTGCGGCCATCTCAGCCACTCCTTGCATGGGCGCGCTTGGGCGCCAGCGTTCTGGACATGCGCGTTTCGCCGCGCCGGCGTTCCGGACTTCACCGCGCTCCGTAGCGCCGGGGTCTCGACAAAAGGCGCGCCCAAGGGCGCGCCGGCATTTCGTCCGCTTACTTGGTCGCGGCAACCTTGGTCTGATCCGGCGCTGTGCGCGTGTCGACGTCGACGACAACGCTCAAGCCCGCACGCAGGTGACCTTCAGCCAGCACGTCGGCCGGCAGGGTGATGCGCACCGGCACGCGCTGGATCACCTTGGTGAAGTTGCCGGTGGCGTTTTCCGCCGGCAGCAGCGAGAAGACCGAGCCGGAGGCCGGGGAGATCGAGGCGACAGTGCCTTCGATCGCATGATCCTCATAGGCGTCGACATGCACCTTCACCTTGGAGCCCGGCACCAGATGGGCGATCTGGGTCTCCTTGAAGTTGGCGTCGATATAGAGCTGGTCGACCGGAACCAGGGCGGCAAGCCGCTGGCCGGCCGACACGAGGTCGCCGACCTGCACCGCGACGTTGCCGACGATGCCGTCATAGGGCGCCTTCAGCACGGTGAAGCCGAGGTCGCGGTTGGCCTTGTCGCGCGCAAGCTCCAGCGAACGGATCTCGCTTTCGGCTTCCGTGCGCTGCGCTTCGAGAACGGTGATGCTGGCGTTGGCAGCGGCGATGTTGGCATCGGCACCGGCAAGGTTTGCCCGTGCCTGGTCGAGCGCCACATCGGCGTTATCGAGCGAAGCGACGGTGCCAACGGCCTTGGACTGGAGGTCGCTCGCGCGCTTCTGCGCGAGTTCGGCGCCGCGCACCGTCGCTTCGAGAGCCTTCTTCTGCGCTTCGGTCTGGGCAAGGCTCGCCTTGGCGCCGGCGATCTGCGCATCGAAGCGGCTGAGCGCAAGCTTCTGGGTGGCAATCTTCGCCTCGGCCTGCTCGGCGGCGATGCGGTAGTCGCCGTCATCGAGCGTGACCAGCGGGTCGCCGGCCTTCACCTTCTGGTTGGCGACGGCGTCGACCTTGGCGACATAACCGGAAACCTTCGGCGAAATCGTCGCGATGTCGCCTTCGATATAGGCGTCATCGGTCGAGATCATGAAGCGGCCATTGGTCCACCAGTCGTAGCCATACCAGGCACCAGCAGCCAGAAGCGCCAGGCCGAGTACGGGAAGGATGGGCTTGCGCGCCTTCTTCTGCGGCGCGGCGGCTTCCTTTGCCGGAGCCGGCGCGACCGCCTGCTCCGCAGCGGGCGCCTTCGCCTCAAGCGCGGTTTCCTGCTGCACTTCGAAAGTCTCGTCGACGGGACGGACGCGGGCAGCGCTGGACGTGTTGGATGCGGACATTGGGCACCGGCCTGGTTAAGGATTGCTGAACGAACTGAACCGTTCGGTTCGATTGGAACTTGACATAGGCCCTTTCTGGTCGCATATCAAGAGGAAATCGAACCGCGTGGTTCGATGACTTAAATTTAATATGAGCAGGGCGGAAACAAGCGACCATCATGAGCGAGGCAAAGAACGGAACCCAGGACGTCATGCAGCCGGCAGCCGGCATGGATGAGGATCTCTGTTCGGGTGGCGGCCGTCACGCCGCCGGCGAGGATCCAGCCAAGCGTGAACAGATCCTCGAAGGCGCGCGACGCGCGTTCCTGAGCCAAGGTTTCGATGCCGCCAGCATGAACGACATCACCCGCGAGGCGGGCGTCTCCAAGGGCACGCTCTACGTCTATTTCGAGAACAAGGAAGACTTGTTCAAGGCGCTGATCATCAAGGGCAAGACCCGGGTGGTCCAGACCGCCAAGCACGCGCTCAACGATCACGACGACGTCGAAGAATCACTCTACGATTTCGGCGTGACGCTGACGACGAGCATGACGGCGGAAGAGACGATCCGCTCCATGCGCATGGTGATCGGGGTGATCGACCGCATGCCGCATCTGGCCGAGCGCTTCTTCAGCGAAGCACCGGAGAACGGCTACACTGTGCTCAAGGCCTATCTCGACCGGCAGGTCCCGACCGGCGTGCTCGACATCGACAACACAGAAATGGCCGCCCGCCAGTTTATCGAGATGGCCCAAGCCGGCCTCTTCAAGCACCGGCTTTTCGGCGGCATGTGTTCGGCACCGCCGAAAGAACAGATCGAGGCGACGGTGACCGCCGCCGTCCGCGTCTTCATGTCCGCCTACGGTCCGAAGAAGAAGAAATAGGCGGACTGACGCCGAACCTCCTTCAGCCCTCCTGCGTTTCAATCGAGCAATTTCGATCAAGCGCGCCTTCAGCCGAGCCCCTATCAAAAGGGCGTTGCCAGGGGAGTGAAGATGAGTGCCATCGGACGGGCGGTCTGGTTCATCGAGAGCCATTTCGCAAAAGAGATATCGCTGGATGAAATCGCCGGGGCCGCGGGCCTTTCGCGCTTCCATCTTTCGCGCGTTTTCGGGCTGGTCACCGGCCGCTCGATCACCGCCTATATCCGCGGACGGCGTCTCAGCGATGCCGCCAGCGCGCTTGCCGATGGCTCCATCAGCATTCTCTCGGTGGCACTCGATGCGGGTTACAGCTCGCACGAGGCTTTCACCCGTGCCTTTCGCGACCAGTTCGGCGTGACACCCGAAACGGTTCGCAAGCAAAGGCACATTCGAAACATCGAGCTGATGGAGCCTTTAAGAATGGACGATACCCGCCTTCTCAAGATCGACCCGCCCCGCTTCGAAGACAGCCCGCCATTGCTTCTGGCGGGCCTTTCGGAAACCTACACCTACGGCCGCACCGAAGGCATCCCGTCGCTCTGGCAACGGTTCAATCGCCATTTCGGCGCGATACCCGGACAGAGAGGCGACATCGCCTACGGTGTGTGCACCGACAGCAACGGCGAGGCTGGCACCTTCCGCTACATGGCGGCAGCCGAAATCAGTGACGCCGACGACCTGGCGGAAGGCTTTTCGACGCTACGGCTGCCGAAGCAGCGCTACGCCGTCTTTCTGCATCGCGGGCACATCTCCGCGATCGCCAAAACCGCCGACTACGTCTTCGGCACATGGCTGCCCGAATCCGGACTGCAGCATGGAGAAACGCCCGACCTCATCGAACGCTATGATGCGCGCTTTGACCCGCATTCGGGCATGGGCGTGGTCGAAATGTGGATTCCTGTCAAATCGTAAACGGTAAAGCGCCGCTGCAATCGGGCAGCGGCGCTTGTCTCTTCCGCAATGTTTCTTAAATACTTTCGGCGATTCTTGCGCGTCGACGCGCCATCCCCCACAGCGCCGCGCGTCCATCGGACGCGCGGCGCTGTGGAACTTATGAAGTGCTGAAAGAGAAAGATCGCCGATGCAGGATATCCTGTTGCTTGCTCAAGACCCCGCCGCCTGGGTCGCCCTCGTCACCCTGGTCGTCATGGAGGTGGTTCTCGGCATCGACAACCTGATCTTCATCTCGATCCTCACCAACAAGCTGCCTGTCGAGCATCGCGAAAAGGCCCGGCGCATCGGTATCGCCCTTGCCCTCGTCATGCGCCTTGCGCTGCTCGGCACGGTTGCCTGGATCGTCAAGCTGACGACGCCGGTGTTCGAGGCCTTCGGCCACGGCTTCTCCTGGAAGGACATGATCCTCATTGCCGGCGGCCTGTTCCTCGTCTGGAAGGCGACCAAGGAAATCCACCACAATGTCGATCCGGCCGATCACGGCGAGGACTTCATCGCCTCCTCGGCGATCAACAGCTTCGGCGCCGCGATCGCCCAGATCCTTTTGCTCGACCTCGTCTTCTCCGTCGACAGCATCATCACCGCCGTCGGCATGACACCGCACCTGCCGATCATGGTCATCGCCGTCATCGCCGCCGTCACGGTCATGCTCGTTGCAGCCAACCCGCTCGCCAACTTCATCGAGAAGAACCCGACGATCGTCATGCTGGCGCTCGCCTTCCTGCTGATGATCGGCACGACACTGATCGCCGAAGGCATGGGCCTGCATGTGCCGAAGGGTTACATCTACGCCGCCATGGCCTTCTCGGCGCTCGTCGAAATCCTCAACATGGTCGCGCGCAATGCGCGCCTGAGGAAGGCCGGAAAGCTCGACTGACGCGCCGGGCCGAAAACAATCCCGTCATGAGAAGGGCCCGCATCCAAGATGCGGGCCTTCTGCTTGCGGGAGTTCTGGAAGACGCGGAGGCTGGCTGACCGGCCGTCAACCGCGAGCCATCGGCGGCAAGACAAACGGGGTCGTTTCCTCTTTCCGCCAAGCTTGCCGGGGCCAGTCCCCACGCCTTCTGGTTGGACAACGCATCTCCTCAGGAAACGTTCCGATCCGGTTTCAGCCGCTCAAACATCCGGGCGATGGCCGACCTCGACCAGAATGTTGCCGGGTATCACTACGTAGAAAACATAGGCGCCGTGCCGATCGGCAGGCGGGATCACCTGGGCGCCGGATCCAAGCACCCGCTGATAGGCATCGTCGACGTCGGCCCGCACCGGCAGCAAAAAGCCTATGTGGTAGGTCTGGGTCCCGAGGCTGACCTGGTCGCCGCCGCCGAGCGCAGTGATCGGCGGGCTGACGACGAGCACCAGGCCGGAACCGTCCGTCAGGCGGAAAAAGGCATCCTTGCCGCGTTTTTCGACCAGCGTCAGGCCGAAATGATCGATGAGGAAGGACGCCGTTTCGGCAACGACAGGGCTATAGAGGTCGATATGGTTCAGTCGCATGTTTACAGTCTCCGTGTTCGAGAAACGCGGCGGACTGCGTCGATTGCATACACCCCGCCGCGGACCGATGCGATTGCATCGGAACCACGTCGCGGGTTCGAACGGGACGTTCGAGCAGAGCTTCGTTTAGAAAACCGAAGGGACCGGGCTTACCATATCCGGTCCTGCCTTTTTCGACGTCCCCTGCTTAGCGCAGAACGGCCAAGGACGGAAGACGGGCCGGCGATCAGTTCTTGCCGGCACCGGGGTCGACATGCTGGAGTTCCTGCAGATAGGCGTCGAGACGGTCGAACTTCTGCTCCCAGAAGCGACGATAGCCGTCGAGCCAGCTGTTGACGTCCTTCAGCGGGGCGGCTTCAAGCTTGCATGGTCGCCACTGCGCTTCGCGGCCACGGCTGATCAGCCCGGCGCGCTCGAGAACCTTGAGATGCTTGGAGACTGCCGGCAGGCTCATTTCGAAGGGCTCCGCCAGCTCGCCGACCGAGGCCTCTCCAAGTGCGAGGCGGGCGAGAATGGCCCTTCGCGTTGGATCGGCCAGAGCTGAGAGCGTCGTCGACAAGCGATCTTCCGGCATTTTCTAAAAAACCTTTCAGTTAAATAACCTTTCGGTTCATTAACGCCCGCAGGCGGCAGTGTCAACAAAAACCGGCGTGATCGGGTTTCCGTTGACATGATCGGCGTTCTATGGTCTCACGCGAGCCTATTGGAATAGCCTGCCGATACCGTTGTTGCGGCACCCTTGCGGGCCTTTCCTTCCCATAAAATGCGCGCCCCCGGCGGCCGGTTTCTTCTCCGGCAAGGGGCGAAAAGCACGTCAGACGGGCAAAGACCATGGCAAATTCAGCAGTCCGGGTACGCATCGCACCCTCCCCCACCGGCGAGCCGCATGTCGGCACCGCCTACATCGCTCTGTTCAACTACCTCTTCGCAAAGAAGCACGGCGGCGAGTTCATCCTGCGCATCGAAGACACCGATGCCACCCGCTCGACGCCCGAGTTCGAACAGAAGGTGCTGGACGCGCTGAAATGGTGCGGGCTCGAATGGTCGGAAGGTCCTGATGTCGGTGGTCCCTATGGTCCCTACCGCCAGAGCGACCGCAAGGACATGTACCGCCCCTACGTCGAGAAGATCGTCGAGAATGGTCACGGCTTCCGCTGCTTCTGCACGCCCGAGCGGCTCGAGCAGATGCGCGAGAGCCAGCGCGCCGCCGGCAAGCCGTCGAAGTATGACGGCCTGTGTCTCCACCTGTCCGCCGAAGAAGTGACCTCGCGCGTTGCCGCCGGCGAGCCGCATGTCGTGCGCATGAAGATCCCGACCGAGGGCTCGTGCAAGTTTACCGACGGCGTCTATGGCGACGTGGAAATTCCGTGGGATGCCGTCGACATGCAGGTCCTCTTGAAGGCCGACGGCATGCCGACCTACCACATGGCCAACGTCGTCGACGACCACCTGATGAAGATCACCCACGTCGCCCGCGGCGAGGAGTGGCTGGCCTCCGTGCCAAAGCACATCCTGATCTACCGCTATCTCGGCCTCGAGCCGCCGGTCTTCATGCACCTGTCGCTAATGCGCAATGCCGACAAGTCGAAGCTGTCGAAGCGCAAGAACCCGACGTCGATCTCGTACTACACGGCGCTTGGCTATCTGCCGGAAGCGCTGATGAACTTCCTCGGCCTGTTCTTCATCCAGATCGCCGAAGGCGAGGAGTTGCTGACGATCGAGGAACTGGCTGCAAAGTTCGACTCGGAGAACCTCTCCAAGGCCGGCGCGATCTTCGACATCCAGAAGCTCGACTGGCTGAACGCCCGCTGGATCCGCGAGAAGCTTTCGGAAGAAGAATTCGCCGCCCGCGTCCTTGCCTGGGCCATGGAAAACGACCGCCTGAAACAGGGCCTGAAGCTCAGCCAGTCGCGCATTTCGAAGCTCGGCGAACTGCCTGATCTCGCAAGCTTCCTTTTGAAGTCCGACCTCGGCCTCAAGCCCGAAGCCTTCGCCGGCGTCAAGTCGACGCCCGAAGAACTGCTCGAGATCCTCAACACCGTTCAGCCGGACCTTGAAAAGATCCTCGAATGGAACAAGGAATCGATCGAAGCCGAACTGCGCGCGGTCGCCGAGCGCATGGGCAAGAAGCTGAAGGTGATCCTGGCGCCGCTCTTCGTGTCTGTATCCGGCTCGCAGCGCTCGCTGCCGCTGTTCGACAGCATGGAAATCCTCGGCCGCGCCGTGGTCCGCCAGCGTCTCAAGGTCGCGTCCCAGGTGGTCGCCTCCATGGTCGGCAGCGGAAAGTAAGGAGAGCACGATGAACGACAAGACCGAGACCACTGGCCTCTCCTCCGACGCCACGGAAGTGCGTGCACAGAAGCTGAAGCTTTTGCGTGAGCAGATCGGCGACGTCTATCCGGCGCATTTCCACCGGACGATGAGCAATGCCGAGCTGACCGCAAAGTACGAGAGCCTGGAGCCGGACACCGAGACCCAGGATGTCGTGACCGTTGCCGGCCGCGTCTATTCCTCGCGCAACTCCGGCATGTTCATGGACATCCATGACGCCTCCGGCAAGATCCAGATCTTCAGCCATAAGGACACCACGCCGGAAGACGCCCGCGCGCTGCTGCCGATGATCGACATCGGCGACATCATCGGCGTGACCGGCGTCGTTCGCCGCACCAAGCGTGGTGAGTTGACGATCAACGCCCAGGCAATCACCATGCTGACGAAGTCGCTGCTGCCGATGCCCGAAAAGTGGCACGGCCTGTCGGACATCGAGATCCGCTACCGCAAGCGCCACCTCGACATCATGACCAACGAGGAATCGAAGCTGCGCTTCCAGCAGCGCAGCAAGATCGTCTCGGGCATCCGCCGCTTCATGGAAAACGACGGCTTCATGGAAGTCGAGACGCCGATGCTGCACTCGGTCTACGGCGGCGCCACCGCCGAGCCGTTCAAGACGCATCACAACACGCTGAAGCTCGACATGTTCCTGCGCATCGCGCCGGAACTGTACCTGAAGCGCACGCTGGTTTCGGGCCTCACCGACAAGGTCTTCGAGATCAACCGCAACTTCCGCAACGAAGGCGTCTCCACCCGGCACAATCCGGAATTCACCATGATGGAGTGCTACTGGGCCTATGCCGACTACGAGGACATCATGGACCTCGTCGAGCGGCTGTTCGGTGAGCTTGCCATGGCGATCCACGGCTCGACCGAGTTTGCCTATGGCGACAAGGAAATCTCCTTCAAGGGTCCGTTCCGCCGCGTGCCGATGCCCGACGCTGTCAAGGAAGCGACCGGCATCGACTTCCTGGCGATGAAGACCGACGAAGAAGCCCGCGCTGCCGCCAAGGCTGCCGGCTTTGAGGTCGAGAAGGACTGGACCTGGGGCGAGTGCCTCGCCTTCATCTTCGAAGAGAAGGTCGAAGGCACGCTGATCCAGCCGGCCCACGTCACGCATTTCCCGAAGGACATCTCGCCCTTTGCCAAGGAAGTGCCGGGCGAACCGCGCCTCGTCGAGCGTTTCGAGACCTATTGCAACGCCTGGGAACTGGGCAACGCCTTCTCCGAACTTAACGATCCGGAAGAGCAGCGCGCACGCATGGTCGAGCAGCTGGAACAGGCCCACGCCCGCGGCGAAAAGGCCAAGCAGCTCGACGACGAGTTCCTTGACGCGATCGACCAGGGCATGCCGCCGGCCGGTGGCCTCGGCATCGGCGTCGACCGCCTGATCATGCTGCTCACCAACGCACCGTCGATCCGCGACGTCATCCTCTTCCCGGCCCGCCGGCAGAAGGCTGACTGATCAAGGTCGCAAAACCCACGAACACGAAGGCCCGCCGCTCACGCGCCGGGCCTTTTTCAATTCTCAGAAAGAACGGATTACCGAACGTAACCCGGGCCTAGTGGCCCGCAGGCGCCTCGGCGGTCTCGGCCGGCTTGGCCTCCTGCTCACCGGCGCCGCCCTCGGCGCTCACGCCATCGGCCGGTGCGGCCGATGGGTCGATGCATGGCGAATGGTCGTCCATGGCCGCCATCATCGTGCGGATGTCGTCCATCGAAAGGTCGACGGTCTTGCCATGGAAGACGCCGACAGAATTTGCCGTGCCGTCATTGTAGAACGCCCGAAACGTCTCGCTCATGCCCGGAACGCTCTGCGGACCGGGGGCGAAGAGCACCTCCGCACCGATCGCCGCACCGCGCACGTCAGCCCGGTTTTCGGGACCGGCGGAATCGAGCACGACGACCTGATAGAGATCTGCCCGCTCGGCCTTCGCGAGGGCGCCCACGACGCGCAACGCCGTGCGCATGCGCGCCTGGCCGTCGGCGCGGTCGGTCTTGACGTGCATGCGGATCCAGCGCTGGCCGTTGTGGCCGAGCTTCAACGTGCGAATGGTCGTGCACTCGAGGCCCGAAACCTTCGGCTTGGAAAGTTCCGCCATGAGCGCATCGCGGCTGACATAGACGGCAGCACCGCCCGAAGCGGCGGAAACACCGAAAGCCGCCGTGAGAATGACGAGCAGTCTCTTTGATGGCCTGATCTTGCCGAGGATAGCCTTCACGAGCGTGGACTCCGCCATCATATCCAGAAATTGCAGAAAGCCCGGAACGGGCAGCACAACATTAGGCGCGCGACCTTTCGGAAAGTTTAAATTGCGGTAGCGATCTTCCGGCAACCCGCAAGACACCGGCGGGTGGCAGATCAACAGACAGGAGGCCGGTGATTGTGCGCCGGCCTCCTGTCTGAAGCATGCACGCCGATCAGTCGACGGCGATATCGATCCGGTCGCGGCACTCGCGGTAAGGCGAAAGATGCACCTTGCCCGAGGCATCGATCCACCGGCGGTTTTCGACGCAATAGGCGCCCGACTTCGTCAGGATGACCTTGGGGCGCCGCCGGCTGTAGCTGTCGTTGGCATGGGTGAAGGAACCGATGCCGGCATACCAGTCGCTGCTGTCGGAAGAACCGTGTCCGCCACCACCGCCGCCGCGGCCCTTGCCACCGGCACTTTGGGCAAAGGAGGGGGCGGCAAACGACGTTGCCGCGGTGACGACGATCATGGAAACAAGGACCAGCCGATGCATGACATTACCTCCCGGTTGACTGGATGAGCCGTTCTCATCCACACGCAGAGCTTGCCATGCTCGCCCGGTTGGTGATGTTCCCATGGAAACCATGGCCAGAGGCGCGGCCGCTCCCCGAGTCAACCCGGATGGCGATTGACATTCGCAGCCATCTTGCCTCCATTGCGAGCCGTCAAACACAAGAACAAGAAAAGAAGAACGAGAATGCATAAAGTCATCTTTGATACGGATCCGGGCATCGACGATGCAATGGCGCTGCTTTTCCTGCACCGTCACCCGGCCATCGACCTGATCGGCATCACCACCGTATTCGGCAACGCCTCGGTCGAAACCACTACCCGCAACGCGCTGTTCCTGAAGCAGCGTTGGGGCATCGATGCGCCCGTCGCCAAGGGTCTCGACAAGACTTTCAATCCCGACCGCCCGCATGTCGGCTGGCCGACCTTCATCCACGGTGACGATGGCCTCGGCAACATCGACGTGCCCGAGACGGTCGACCTGCCGGTCGATCCGCGCCCGGCGCACCGCTTCATCATCGACACCGTTCGCGCCCATCCCGGCGAAGTGACGCTGATCGCCGTTGGCCGGATGACCAACCTGGCGCTGGCACTGCGCGAGGATCCCGATTTCGCAGCGCTCGTGCGCGAAGTCGTCATCATGGGTGGCGCCTTCGACGTCAACGGCAACATCACGCCGGCTGCCGAGGCCAACATCCACGGCGACCCGGAAGCTGCCGACGTCGTGATGACGGCGCCCTGGCCGGTCACCGTCGTTGGCCTCGACGTCACCACCCAGACCGTGATGACCAAGGCGATGATCGCCGATATCGCCGAACGCGGCGGCGACGCCGGCAAGCTGCTTGCCGATATCTCAAAATTCTACGTCACCTTCTACGAGCAGCACGTGCCCGACGGCATGGTCGTGCATGACAGCTGCGCCTGCGCCTATGTCGTGGCGCCCGACCTCTTCACCGTCAGGAGCGGATCGATCCGTGTCGTCTGCGGCGGCATTGCCGACGGCCAGACGATCCAGAGCCCCGACAACCGTTTGTTCCCGCCAAGCCCCTGGGACGATCTGCCGAGCCAGAAGGCCTGCATCGACATCGATGCCGCCCGCACGCTGAAGCTCATTATCGACACGCTGGTTCTGCCCGGCTGAACCTGATCGAGGCGCAGCGAATGTTGCGCCTTGAAAAACTTGAACAAGACGGCTGGCGAATGCGCATTCGCCGGCTATCTTTCAGTCCATGAAACCGGACGCCCTGCTCTACCCCGCCCCCAAAGGCCTCTATTGCCCGATCGGTGACTTCTACATCGACCCGGTTCAACCGGTCGAAAGGGCGCTGATCACACACGGCCATTCCGACCATGCCCGCGCGGGGCACGGCCACGTGCTCGCCACCCGCGAGACCCTCGACATCATGCGCATCCGCTACGGCGACGACTTCTGCGGCACGAGCCAGGCGATCAGCCTCGGTGAACCCCTTGTCGTCAATGGCGTCGACGTGGGCTTCCATCCGGCCGGTCATGTACTCGGCTCGGCGCAGATCTCCGTTCGTGCAAACGGCGTGCGCATCGTCGCGTCTGGCGACTACAAGCGACGGCGGGATCCGACCTGCGCTGGCTTCGAGCCGGTCGCCTGCGATGTCTTTATCACCGAAGCCACCTTCGGCCTGCCGGTCTTCCACCACCCGGACGATCGCGCGGAAACCCGCAAATTGCTGACGTCGCTCGCCCAGTTTCCCGAGCGCACGCACGTGGTCGGTGCCTATGCGCTCGGCAAGGCGCAGCGGGTGATCGCACTCCTGCGCGAAGAGGAGTATCACCAGCCGATCTTCATCCATGGCGCCCTGCAACGGCTGTGCGACTACTATCAGAGCCAGGGCATCGACCTCGGCGCCCTACGTCCGGCAACGCTTGCCGCCGACGAAAAGCAGGATTTCAAGGGCACGATCGTGATCGGCCCGCCCGCCGCCTTCGCCGATCGCTGGTCGCGGCGCTTCTCCGACCCGATTGCCAGTTTCGCTTCCGGCTGGATGTTGATCCGGCAACGAGCGAAACAGCGGGGCGTCGAGCTGCCATTGATCATCTCCGACCATTGTGACTGGGCCGAACTGACGGCAACGATCACCGAGATCGCGCCGGCCGAGGTCTGGGTCACGCACGGACGCGAAGAAGCGCTGGTGCGCTGGTGCGAGCTCAAGGGCATCGCCGCCCGCCCGCTTCACCTCGTCGGCTACGACGACGAGGGAGAGTGACGAGATGCGCGCCTTCGCCGAACTGCTCGACCGCCTCGTCCTCAGCCCGCAGCGCAATGCCAAGATCCGCCTGCTTGTCGATTACTTCCGGACCGCGCCGGACCCGGATCGCGGCTATGCGCTCGCGGCGATCGCCGGCACGCTGTCGCTCAACACCGTCAAGCCGGCGATGATCCGCGACCTCTTGCTCGAACGCATGGACGCGGTGCTTTTCCAGTATTCCTACGACTATGTCGGTGACCTCGCCGAAACGGTGTCGCTCGTCTGGGAGCCGCCTGCCGGCACCGTAGAGGCGGACATACCGCTTGGCGAGGCCATCGAGCGTCTGCAAAGGACCGGACGGGCCGATGTGCGCGGCGTCGTTCGCGACATGCTCGACCGATTGGATACGTCGGCGCGCTTCGCCTTCCTCAAACTTGTGACGGGCGGCCTTCGCATCGGCGTATCGGCGAAGCTCGCCAAGCAGGCGCTCGCCGACATGGGCGGCAAGGACGTCGCCGAGATCGAGACCCTCTGGCACGGCCTGTCGCCGCCCTATCTGCCGCTCTTCCGCTGGCTTTCGGGCGAGGCGGAAAAGCCCGAGCTTTCGACGCCGGCCGTCTTCCATTCGGTCATGCTCGCCAATCCTGTCGGCGACGGCGATCTCGACGGGCTCGACCCCAAGGACTTCGCTGCCGAATGGAAGTGGGACGGGATCCGCGTGCAGCTTGCCAATATCGGCGGCGTGCGCCGGCTCTATTCCCGCAGTGGCGACGAGATTTCCGGCGCCTTTCCCGACGTCCTGGAGGCCGTCGACTTCACCGGGGTGATCGATGGCGAACTGCTCGTGGGCGGCACCGCGCGCAGCAACCGCGCAACCCGAACTTTCGCCGACCTGCAGCAACGGCTGAACCGCAAGACGGTCAACCCTAAGCTCATCGAGACCTATCCGGCCTTCGTCCGCGCCTATGACATTCTCTTCTCAGGCGAAGAGGACGTTCGCCCACTGGGTTTCGTCGAACGACGCGCGCGGCTCGCCGACATCGTCGAGCGCGCCTCGCCGCAGCATTTCGACCTGTCGCCGCTGGTGCCCTTCTCGTCCTGGCAAGAACTCGACAGCCTGCGCGCCGACCCGCCCGATCCGGTGATCGAGGGCATCATGCTGAAACGGCTGGATTCGCCCTATACGCCGGGCCGCGTCAAAGGCCCGTGGTTCAAGTGGAAGCGCGCGCCCTTCAACATCGACGCGGTGCTGATGTATGCCCAGCGCGGCCACGGCAAGCGCTCGAGCTACTACTCCGATTACACCTTCGGCGTCTGGACCGACATCGACGGAAAGGAAACGCTGGTACCGGTCGGCAAGGCCTATTTCGGCTTCACCGATGCCGAACTGGAAATTCTCGACCGTTTCGTCCGGGACAATACGACCGAGCGCTTCGGGCCGGTGCGCGCCGTCAGGGCCGAGCCCGAGTTCGGTTTCGTCGTCGAGGTCGCCTTCGAGGGTATCAACCGCTCGAGCCGCCACAAGTCGGGCGTCGCCATGCGCTTCCCGCGCATCGCGCGCCTGAGACAGGACAAGCTGCCGCGTGACGCCGACCGGCTGGAGACGCTGCAGGCGATGATCGAAGCGCGGGAGAATACCTAGCTTCGCGGAACATCCGGCGCTGCCTCGCGTTGGCCAGGGCAACCAACCGAAAGGCGATGTGCCATGCCAGCCAAGTCGAAAGCCCAACAGCGTGCAGCCGGCGCTGCCCTTGCCGCCAAGCGCGGCGACGTCAAGAAATCCAGCCTCAAGGGCGCCTCGCGCGAAATGGAGAAATCCATGAGCGAAGGTGAACTCGAAGACCTTGCAGAAACCAAGCACAAGAAGCTGCCCGAGCACAAAGGTGACTGAGACGCGAAGGAATAAAAGCGGGACCTAAAACAAGGTTTATTAAGACCCTTTTGGGATTATCCGGCTCAAGACATAGCCATTCGCGTGCCGCCGGGGTGTTTCGTGCCTGCCAGACATGCTTTCAACCTCGGGATGAAGAGGCTCTCCAGGGTTTTGACGCCAAGCTATCTTCCGGCGATCATTGCCGCCTTCGTTGTTCTGGTCGCTGGCATCCTTGCGGACAACCAGAACCAGGTGGTCGACGAGGCGCGCCAGCGCGCGCGCGTCGCCGAGGAACTCAATCCCATCCGCTCCAAGCTCGAGGCCAACGTCAACGGCAACATCCAGCTCGTGCGTGGGCTGATCGGCACGCTGGTCACCGAGCCGGCAATGGATCAGCAGCGCTTCGCCGCGCTGTCGCGCAGCGTCTTCACCGAGCGCTCGCAATTGCGCAGCATCGCGGCTGCGCCCAATCTCATCGTCTCGCTCGTCTACCCGCTCGAACAAAATCGCCGCGCACTCGGCCTCGACTACCGCCGGAACGAAGCGCAGCGCGCCGCCGTCATGCGCGTAAAGGACACCGGCCAAATGGTGCTTGCCGGGCCTGTCGATCTCGTCCAGGGCGGCAAAGGGCTGATCGGCCGCTTCCCCGTATCGATAGACGCCGGCGGCGGCAGCAACCGCTTCTGGGGCATCGTCTCGGCCATCATCGACGTGGACCGGCTCTATCGCGACAGCGGCCTTTCTTCCGATGAACTCGGCTTAGACGTCGCCATTGCCGGTCAGGACGGCACAGGCGCGCAAGGTCCGGTCTTTTACGGCGACGCCAATATTTTCCGTGGCTCGCCGGTCGAAATGACCGTGCTCCTACCCGGCGGTTCCTGGCATATCGCAGCCGTTCCGAAGGGCGGTTGGCCGACGACGGCGGGCAACGCCTGGCTCATCCGCGGCCTCATCGTCATCGGCGGACTGATGATCATCCTGCCGATGGTGTTGACCGGGCGCCTCTTGAGCGAGCGGCAAGGCAACATTCGTGCGCTCAGATACAGCAAGGTGCAGCTCCAGGAACTGTCCCATCGGCTGAAGATCGCGCTCGACTCCTCCCAGATCGGCATCTGGGAACTCGACATCGCCAGCAAGAAGCTGCTCTGGGACGAGCGGACCAAGGAACTCTATGGGCAAAAGACGTCGTTGCGTCAGGCCTATGACGACTGGAAGGACGCGCTGCACCCCGACGACCTCGACCGCGCCGAGCGGGAATTTGCCGAGGCGCTGGAATCCGGGCTCGCCTACAATTCCGACTTCCGCGTTCGCCTCCCCGACGGCAGCACGCGCCACATCCGGGCCAACGGCTCGTTCTATATCGGCGCCGACGGCCACAGGAAGATCGTCGGGGTCAACTGGGACGTGACCGCCGACTTCGAAACCCGCGAAACGCTTTTCGAAGCCAAGCGCACCGCGGAGGCGCACAGCGTCGAACTCGAAGCGGCGCGCCATCGCATGGAGTTCAACGCGCTGCACGATCCGCTGACCGGCCTGCCAAACCGGCGTTTCCTCGACCAGGTCCTGGCCGATCGCGACCGGCATTTCGCGCGGGAGGCGAAACTCAGCATCTTCCACATGGACCTCGACCGCTTCAAGCAGATCAACGATACGCTCGGCCACGCGGCCGGTGACGAGATCCTGCGGCATGCCGCCGAGCTTCTGCGCGGCAATGCCGACGAAAAGGACTTCGTCGCCCGCATCGGCGGCGACGAATTCGTGCTCGTCCGCCAGGATGGAGGCATCGAGCCGGATGCCCGGCTGGCGTCACGCATCATCGAGGCGATGAGCGTGCCCGTCCGCTACAAGGACCAGGAGTGCCGCATCGGCGTCAGCATCGGCATCGCCGCCCAAAGCCAGACGAGCGAAGAGCTGTCGCACGTGCTCGTCAACGCCGACATCGCGCTCTATGAAGCCAAGCGCCGCGGCCGCAACCGCCACGAGATCTTTACCGGCGAACTGAAGACGGCCGTCTTCAAGACCAAGCAGACGGCCGACGAGATCCTGCGCGGGCTCGAACACAACGAATTCATCGCGCATTTCCAGCCGCAGTTCTGCCCGCGCTCGCTCGACATCATCGGCGTCGAGGCGCTGGCGCGCTGGGACCATCCCACCAAGGGCCTGCTCGGCCCGCACACGTTCCTGAAGACGGCCGAAGACATCAACGTCGTGGCCGCGATCGACCAGGCGATCCTGGAGCAGGCGCTGTTCCAGATCTATCGCTGGGAAGCAAGCGGCATTCGTATCCCCAAAGTCTCTGTCAATCTCTCCTATGCCCGGCTTCACGACGAAAATCTGATCGAGCGCCTGGAACAGTTGCAGATCCCGGCCGGCCGCCTGTCGTTTGAACTGTTGGAGTCGATCTCCTTCGACGAAAGCGACATGACGGTCCTGTCGAACATCCGCCGGATCAAGGAACTCGGCATCGCCATCGAGATCGACGATTTCGGCACCGGCTATGCATCCATCGTCAGCCTGTTGAAGCTGACGCCGCGACGCTTGAAGATCGACCGCCAGCTCGTCCTGCCGATCCTCAAATCCCCAGCCGAAAAGCGTCTGGTCGAGTCCATCATCGACATCGGTACGTCGCTCGGCATCGAAGTGATCGCCGAAGGCGTCGAGACCCTCGAACACGCGGCCATCCTGAAGGAACTCGGCTGCCATGGGCTGCAAGGTTATGCTTTCGCGCGGCCCATGAGCGCCAACGACCTTGCGACCTTCGCCTTCGAGCGTCGGTGGCTGGCAGCCTGAGAGGCTTCGGCCTCAGCTAAAAAGCGCAGGTGCGTGCATTTTTCGCAGGCTTGAGGCTTGGCAGCCCTGCCGCGAATCGCCATAAAAACAATTGCCTGCCTCCACATTCTTGGGAATGGCGGCATCACCTGCGGCAGTCGCTGATGCGACCGCCCTTTCGGGCCTCTAGAGTGTCTCGCTTCAAGTGGAACCACTGAAAGCGGAAAAGATGCTCTAGAATCAAAATCCTGGTGCGTCCCTTGTGCATTCTTTTGGAAAGCACGGCGCTCGGGTGCCCGCTCTCCATGAACCCGAACGAAGGGAACGGTACGATCGAATACGCGGGAAAATTGCTTTCTGTCTTCATTCTCGCCCCATTTGTGGGAAGCCTCCTTGCAATCTTCTTTCCGCCCGATCAGCGCGGTGCGACAGCCTGGTTTGCAGGAGCGATCGCCCTCCTTTGTTTCCTCGTCGCCGCCGGCCTCTATCCCTTCGTCACCTCGGGCGGCGTCCTGCGCTATGACATCGCCTGGCTGCCGGAACTCGGCCTCAACTTCACGCTCCGGATGGACGGCTTCGCCTGGCTCTTCACGGTTCTGGTAACCGCGATCGGCGTGCTCGTGGTGCTTTACGCCCGCTACTATATGGCCGCGGAAGACCCGGTGCCGCGCTTCCTGTCGCTTTTCCTCGCCTTCATGGGCTCGATGCTCGGCGTCGTGCTTTCAGGCAATCTCATCCTGCTCGCCGTCTTCTGGGAACTGACGAGCATCGTCTCCTTCCTTTTGATCGGCTACTGGCACCACAATGCCCACGCCCGTGACGGCGCCCGCATGGCGCTGACCGTGACCGGCACAGGCGGCCTCTGCATGCTCGTCGGCCTTCTGCTGATGGGTCGCATCGTCGGCAGCTACGATCTCGACGTGGTGCTCGCCTCCGGCGACCTCATCCGCAACTCGCCGCTCTACATGCCGGTACTGATCCTGGTGCTGCTCGGCGCGCTGACGAAGAGCGCGCAGTTCCCGTTCCATTTCTGGCTGCCGCACGCCATGTCGGCGCCGACGCCGGTTTCGGCCTATCTGCATTCGGCAACCATGGTGAAGGCCGGCGTCTTCCTGTTGGCGCGCCTCTGGCCGGTCATGGCCGGCACCGAGGCCTGGTTCTGGATCGTTGGCCTTGCCGGTCTTTCGACGCTGCTGCTCGGCGCCTATTTCGCCATCTTCCAGCAGGACCTCAAGGGCCTGCTCGCCTATTCCACTATCAGCCATCTCGGCCTGATCACCGTGCTCCTGAGCCTCGGCAGCCCGCTGGCCGCGGTCGCCGCGGTCTTCCACATCGTCAACCACGCGACCTTCAAGGCGTCGCTGTTCATGGCGGCCGGCATTATCGACCACGAGACCGGAACGCGCGACATGCGCAAGCTCGGAGGGCTGATCAGGTACATGCCTGGAACGGCGGTGCTCGCCATGGTCGCGAGCGCGGCCATGGCTGGCGTACCACTCTTGAACGGCTTCATCTCGAAGGAAATGTTCTTCGCCGAAGCGATCGAAACGCACCAGGCCAACATTCTCGATACGATGACGCCCTATGTCGCGACGCTCGCCGGCATGTTTGCCGTTACCTATTCGCTGCGCTTCATCCACAGCGTCTTCTTCGGCAAAACGCCGGAGGACCTGCCCAAGGTGCCGCACGAGCCGCCGCGCTGGATGCGTGTGCCGATCGAGTTCCTGGTGCTCGCCTGCCTCGTCGTCGGCATCATTCCGGCGATCACCATCGGCCCGTTCCTGCACACGGCTGTCGTCTCCATTCTCGGCGCCAACACGCCCTATTACAGCCTTTCCGTCTGGCACGGCTGGAACCTGCCGCTGATCATGAGCTTCGTCGCTCTTGCCGGCGGCATCGGTCTCTACTTCCTGATGCGCAACTACCTCGCCACCAGCGTCGAGGGGCCACCGATCTTCCGCCTGCTGCACGGCCAGCGCATCTTCGAGCGCGTGCTGGTAACGCTCTCCTGGAAATGGGCGCGTTCGCTGGAGCAGCGCCTCGGCACGCGGCGGCTGCAGCCGCAGATGCGCTTCCTCGTCTTCATCGCGATCGCCGCCGGCGCGCTGCCGCTGCTTCTCAATCATTTCGAGCTGCCGCCGCTTCTCGTGCGCAGCATCGATCCGGCCTTTGCCCTCCTCTGGGCGGTCGGCATCGCCTGTGCCATCGGTGCTGCGATCCTGGCGAAGTTCCACCGGCTGGCGGCACTCGTGCTGCTCGGCGGCGCCGGGCTCACCACCTGCCTCACCTTCGTCTGGCTTTCGGCGCCGGATCTGGCGGTTACACAGCTCCTCGTCGAGATCGTCACGACGGTGCTGATCCTGCTCGGCCTGCGATGGCTGCCGAAGCGCATCGAGGACACCGAGGAAACCGAGCTCTTGTCGCTGAAGGTCCGCTTCCGGCGCCTGCGTGACTTCCTGCTGGCGATCGTCGCCGGCGGCGGCGTGGCGCTGATCGCCTATACGATCATGACCCGGCCCATGCCTGACACGATCGCGAGCTACTTCCTCGAGCGCGCCTACAAGGAGGGCGGCGGCACCAATGTCGTCAACGTCATCCTCGTCGACTTCCGCGGCTTCGACACGCTCGGCGAGATCGCGGTGCTGGCGATCGTCGCGCTTACCGTCTTCGCCCTGCTGCTGCGCTTCCGCCCGCAGGCCGACAGCCTGGAGGCTCCGGAACAGCAGCGCGTCCAGAACGCCTTCGACGACGATCACCCGGATCGCAACAAGGGTGACAGCGTGGCTGAATACCTGTTCGTGCCATCGGTGATCATGCGTTGGATGTTCCCGGTCATCGGCATGCTCGCAGCCTACCTCTTCCTGCGCGGCCATGACCTGCCGGGCGGAGGCTTTGCTGCCGGCATCGCCATGTCGATCGGCTTCATCCTACAATACATGTCCGGCGGAACCCGCTGGGTCGAGGAGCGGCTGCGCATCCATCCGCTGCGCTGGATGAGCATCGGGCTTCTGGTGGCCGCTGCGACCGGCATCGGCTCCTGGTTCTTCGGCTATCCGTTCCTGACGTCGCATTCGCAATACGTGACGCTGCCAATCATCGGCAAGTTTCCGCTGGCGAGCGCCCTGTTCTTCGATCTCGGCGTCTTCTCGCTGGTGCTCGGCGCGACCGTGCTGATCCTCATCGCGCTCGCCCACCAGTCGATCCGCGCGCCGCGTGCCCATGCACGCGCCATGCGAAAGGAGGCACGCTGATGGAGATCATTCTCTCTGCCGCCATCGGCGTGCTTACGGCATCCGGCGTCTACCTGCTGCTGCGTCCCCGTACCTATCAGGTGATCATCGGCCTCTCGCTGCTCTCCTATGCGGTCAATCTCTTCATCTTCGGCATGGGGCGCCTTCGCGTGAACGCGCCGCCGGTGCTGGAGCCAGGCGGTGTCGGCGATCTCAGCCGCTTCACCGATCCGGTGCCACAGGCCCTGGTGCTGACAGCGATCGTCATCGGCTTTGCCATGACCGCGCTCTTCCTCGTCGTGCTGCTCGCCTCGCGCGGCTTCACCGGCACCGACCACGTCGACGGCAGGGAGCAGCGCCATGACTAACTGGATGCACCACCTGCTGATCCTGCCGATCCTGCTGCCGCTGATGGTCGGCGCCGCGATGATCCCGATCGACGAGCGCAACCGCTCGCTCAAGGGTGTGCTGAGCTTCGTCTCGACGCTCGCGCTCTTCATCCTCTCGATCGTGCTGATGCGGATCGCCTCGATGGATGGGGCGCCCGCAGGCAACGGCGTCTATCAGCTCGGCAACTGGCCCGCCCCTTTCGGCATCGTGCTGGTGCTCGACCGCCTTTCGGCACTGATGCTGTGCCTGACGAGCGGACTGGCGCTTGCCGCCCAGGCCTATTCGATCGCGCGCTGGCACACCGCGGGCCATCATTTCCATTCGCTGTTCCAGCTCTTGATCGCCGGCCTCAACGGTTCGTTCCTGACCGGCGACCTCTTCAACCTCTTCGTCTTTTTCGAAATCATGCTGGCGGCGTCCTACGGGCTGCTGCTGCACGGCTCCGGGCCGCTGCGCGTCAAGGCCGGCCTGCACTATGTCGCGATCAACCTCGCCGCCTCTTCGCTCTTCCTGATCGGCGTCAGCCTGATCTATGGCGCGACCGGCACGCTCAATATGGCCGATCTCTCCATGAAGCTGGCGACGCTCTCGCCGGAGGATCGCCAGATGGTCGAGGTCGGTGCCGGCGTGCTCGGCGTCGCCTTCCTGGTGAAGGCCGGCATGTGGCCCTTGAGCTTCTGGCTGCCGACGGCCTATGCAGCCGCGACGCCGCCGGTCGCCGCCGTCTTTGCGATCCTCACCAAGGTCGGCATCTATGTCATCCTCAGGCTGTCGCTGCTGGTCTTCGGCGCGAGTGCCGGCGCGTCTGCCGGTTTCGGCCAGCCGATCCTGCTTGCCGGCGGCCTGCTGACGATCGCCTTCGGCGCCATCGGCGTGCTCGCATCGCAGGCCATGGGCCGCCTCGCCGCCTATTCGGTGCTGGTCTCCTCCGGCACCCTGCTCGCCGCCATCGGCCTCGGCCACCCAAGCATGATCGCCGGTGCGCTCTTTTACCTCGTCAGCTCGACACTGACGATCGCCGCCTTCTTCCTGCTGATCGAACTGGTCGAGCGCGGACGTGACGCCGGCGCCGACGTTCTGGCGGTGACGATGGAAGCCTACGGCGACGCCGACGAGGACGAGGAGGAAGAAGAAGTCGGCTCGGCGATCCCCGGCACGATGGCGATCCTCGGCCTCTGCTTCTGCCTTTGCGCCCTCTTGCTTGCCGGCCTGCCGCCGCTCTCCGGCTTCGTCGCCAAGTTCGCGATCCTCGGCGGTCTCTTCGGCCTGTCGGGAGCGGAAGCCACCCCGGCGGTCTCCGCCGCCGACTGGACCTATGTCACGCTGCTGATCGTTTCCGGTCTCGCCGCGATGATCGCTATGAACCGCGTCGGCATCCGCACCTTCTGGGCGTCGATCGAAAACACCGTGCCGCGCGTCGTGGTCATCGAGATCACCCCCGTCGTCGTGTTGCTCGCTGCCTGCATCTTCTTAAGCGTGCAGGCCGGGCCGGCGATGCGCTACATGCAGGCAACAGCGGATTCGCTCTTCGATCCTGCGGGTTATACGGAGCGGGTGCTCTCAGCGCCGCGGGCGGGAGGGCAATAGGCGATGCGCACCTGGCTCCCCTATCCCCTGCTCTCCGTCGGGCTGCTCATCATCTGGCTCCTGCTCAATCAGTCGGTTGCGCCCGGCACCTTCCTGATGGGGACGGTACTGGCAACCGGTCTTGGCTGGGTGACGCTGAAGCTTGGCCTCGTGCGCTCGCACCCGCGCCGGGTTCTGTTGATCGTGCGCTTCGGCTTTGCCGTCGCCGTCGACGTGATCCGCTCGAACATCGCCGTCATCGCCGTCATCCTGCGTGGCCAGCGCCGACCGCCGAACTCGGGCTTCCTGACCATCGATCTCGATCTGGAAGACGAAAACGCCCTGGCGCTGCTTGCCTGTGTCATGACAGCCACGCCGGGAACGGCCTGGCTCGAATACGATCGCGGCCGCAAGTCCCTGCTCTTCCACGTGCTCGACATGGAGAACGAGGACATTTGGCTCGATACGGTCAAGCGCTATGAGACCGCCCTGAAGGAGATATTCGGATGATGGAACTATCAATCATCTGGTCGATCCTGATTGCCCAGATCATGCTCGGCCTGGCGATGGCTTTTGCCTTCTATCGCATGGTGAGGGGACCGCGCGCCCAGGACCGCATCCTCGGCCTCGACACGCTCTATATCAACGCCATGCTGATGCTCTTGACCTTCGGCATCCGCACGGCCAACTCGCTCTATTTCGAGTCCGCCTTGATCGTGGCTTTGATCGGCTTCGTCTCGTCGATCGCCTTCGGCAAGTTCCTGATGCGCGGGGAGATCATCGAATGAGCCACCTCACCGACCTTCCCGTCTGGGCAGCCGTTCTCGTCTGCGGGCTCACCGTCCTCGGCGCCGCAGTGGCGCTGATCGGCTCCGTCGGCCTGCTCCGGTTCACCAGCTTCTACGAGCGCCTGCACGCACCGACGCTGGCGACCAGCGGCGGCGTACTGATGATCTGCACCGCCTCTATCATCTGCTTTGCCGTGCTGCAGAGCCGCTGGGTATTCCACGAAATCCTGATCATCGTCTTCGTCGTCGCCACCACGCCGGTGACGCTAATGCTGCTTGGACAGGCAGCGCTCTACCGCGACCGCGTCGAGGAAAAGCGCGGCGTCCCGCTCAAGCAGCGGCCGCCGCGCGAAGAACCGGCAGAATAGGTTTCAAAGCCCTCTCAGCGGGAAACTTAGGCCGATCCCCGAGGGAGTGCGGCCTATTCGCCGCGCCCTCTGAAGCGCCGCTGATAGGCGGGATCGTAGAGCGAGCTTTCACGGAAATCAGAGGCTTCGAGCCCCGGACCGACGAAGATCAGCGCCGTGCGCTCGATCGGCTCTTCCGCCACCTTGGCGGCGATGTCGCCGAGCGTGCCGCGCACCACGCGTTCGTCCGGCCAGGAGGCCTTGACGACGATGGCGACCGGGCAGTCGGCACCGTAGAGCGGCGTCAGTTCCTCGACCACCTGCTGAAGCGCATGGATCGCAAGGTGGATTGCCAGCGTCGATCCAGTAGCGCCGAAAGCGGAAAGCGTTTCTGAGTTCGGCATCGGCGAGGCGCGGCCCGAAACGCGGGTCAGCACCAGGCTCTGGGCCACGGCCGGAATGGTCAGTTCGCGACCGAGCGCTGAAGCCGCCGCCGCAAAGGAAGGAACGCCCGGCGTCATCGTATAGGCGATGCCATGCTTCTCGAGCCGGCGGATCTGTTCGGCCACAGCACTCCAGACCGAGAGGTCGCCCGAATGAAGCCGCGCCACGTCGAGCCCTTCGGCTTCGGCCTTCACATACTCCGCCTCGATCTCGTCGAGCGACATCGGCGCCGTATCGACAATGCGGGCGCCCGGCGGGCAATATTGCAGCAGCTCCGGCGAGACGATCGAGCCGGCGTAAACGCAGACCGGGCAGCGCCCGATCAGGTCGCGACCACGCACCGTGATCAGGTCTGCGGCTCCCGGGCCGGCGCCGATGAAATGTACCGTCATAGGTTACTCTTTCTTTTTCTTACGCAGTTCCGGACGCAAAACCGCGTCACACTTTCGCTGGAACTGCTTTAGCCCTTCGTCCACGACCATTGGGTGACCGGCATGGCCGGCTTCCAGCCGGTCATGCCACCGATGGGTCCTGCACGCGCGATATCGATGCGGATCAGCGAACCGCCGAGCCGCGCGTGATGATCGAGCAGCACCGCTTCCATGTCCGTCGTCACCGCGTTGGCAACCAGCCGTCCGCCTGACTTGAGCGCCTCGATCGCTGCTTCCATGACGCCGTCTTCGCTGCCGCCGCCGCCGATGAAGATCGCGTCCGGTTGTGGCAGGCCGGCAAGCGCCGCCGGCGCCTCGCCTTCGACAACCGTCAGCCCGGGCACGCCGAACATCGTCGCGTTGCGGCCGATGCGCGCTGCCCGCTCCGGCTCCACCTCGATGGTGATCGCCTGCATGGTCGGATCGGCGAGCATCCATTCGATGCCGATCGAGCCGGAGCCGCCGCCGATGTCCCATAGCAGTTCGCCCTTGCGCGGTGCGAGTGCCGACAGCGTCAGCGCCCGGACCTCGCGCTTGGTGATCTGCCCGTCATGTTCGAACAGCGCATCGTCGCGGCCGGCGGCAAGCGGCAGGATGCGCGCGCCCTCGTCGGCCGCCACCTCAATGGCGCAGACGTTCAAAGGATGCACGAGGCCGAGCATGAAGCGCGCGGCGATCTGCGTCGTCACCCGTTCGCCGGCGCCGCCAAGCGCCTCGAGAACCGTCAGCCGCGACTGACCGAAGCCGCTCGAAACCAAGAGCTCGGCAAGGTCCCTGGGGCCGGCGCCATCGGAGGTCAGCGTCAGCACCTTGGCGCCCGGATGAAGATGCGGCCGGACGAGATCCAGCGGCCGCCCATGGACGGAGACGAGCGTCGCATCCTGCAGCGCCCAGCCGAGGCGCGAGGCGGCAAGACTGATCGACGACGGCGCCGGAAGCGTGCGTATTTCGGCCGAGGCGATGCGGCGCGCCAGCGTCACGCCGACGCCGAAGAAGAACGGGTCGCCCGAGGCAAGCACCACCACCGGGCTGCCGCGACGCGCGACGATCTCGACGACCGAGCGTTCGAGGGGGCTTAGCCAATTGTGCGCTTCGCCGGTGATGAGGGAGGCGGCGAGCTCCAGATGACGATGGCCGCCGTAGACGACCGGCGCTTCGGCGATCAGCCGCTTGGCCTCGTCGCCGAGACCCGCTACACCATCCTCACCGATACCGATGACGGTCAGCCAGGGGGAGACGATGGCGGGTTCGCTGTTCGACACGTCAGCCATGGAAAAACCTCGTATTCTGATTCTGGGTGGCACCACCGAGGCACGCGAACTCGCGCGCCGCTTGGCCGAAGATGTCCGCTACGACACCGCCATCTCGCTGGCCGGCCGCACCGCGGACCCGCGGCCGCAGCCGGTCAAGACGCGCATCGGCGGCTTTGGCGGCGCCGATGGGCTGGCGCATTTCCTGCATGACGAAAATATCGCGCTGCTGGTCGATGCGACGCACCCTTTTGCCGCACGCATTTCGCACAACGCCGCGGAAGCAGCGCAAAGAACCGGCGTTGCGCTTATCGCCCTCCGCCGACCGGAATGGGTGCCCCTGCCTGGCGACCGCTGGACTGCTGTCGATAGCGTTGTCGAGGCCGTCAGCGCGCTCGGTGATCGGCGACGCCGCGTCTTCCTGGCGATAGGTCGACAGGAAGCTTTCCACTTCGAGGTCGCGCCGCAGCACAGCTACGTCATCCGCAGCGTCGATCCGGTGACGCCGCCGCTTAATCTGCCCGACCAGGAGGCGATCCTGGCGACCGGTCCCTTTGCGGAAGCCGATGAAGCCGCGTTGCTCAGGAGCCGGCAGATCGATGTGATCGTCGCCAAGAACAGCGGCGGCAGCGCCACCTACGGCAAGATTGCCGCAGCGCGCCGGCTCGGCATCGAGGTGATCATGGTCGAGCGGCGCAAGCCCGCGGACGTGCCGACGGTCGGCAGTTGCGACGAGGCACTCAACCGCATCGCTCACTGGCTCGCCCCTGCATAGAAGCGCGGCGTGTAGACGAGATCGGGTTGGCTGTCGCGCTCGACGATTCGCGTCTCCGGCGAGCCGATGATGACGCATGTCGCCATGTCGGCGCGGTTGGCATCGGCCTCGCCGAGCGGCATCACCGCGATCCGTTCGTCCGGCCGCCCGGCCGCACGGCCGAAGATGACCGGAACCGTTGCCGGCAGAACGCTGCGCAGAAGCTCGAAGGCCTCACCGAGCTGCCAGGGCCGCGCCTTGCTGATCGGATTGTAGAGCGCAATGACGAAGCCCGCTTCCGCCGCCAGCCTGAGGCGCCGGGTGATGACTTCCCAGGGCTTCAGATTGTCGGAAAGCGAGATCGCACAGAAATCATGACCGAGCGGCGCGCCGATGCGGGCGGCAACGGCGAGCATCGCGGTCACGCCGGGCGTGATCACCAGTTCAACCGACTTCCATTCCGCCGGTCCCTTGTCGATCGCCTCGCAGACGGCGGCCGCCATGGCAAAGACACCGGGATCGCCACCGGAGACCATGCAGACCTTCACGCCTGCCGCAGCCCGCGTCAACGCGACCTGTGCCCGATCGAGCTCCTCGCGGTTGTCCGAGGCGACACGGATCTGATCCGGTCTGAGGTTCAGCCGGTCGAGATAGGGAAAGTAGCCGTAAAACTCCTGAGCGGCCGCAACGGCTTCCGCCGTTTCCGGCGTCATCTGCTTGGCGCTGCCCGGTCCGGTACCGACGACATAGAGCGTACCGGTCATGGTCGGTCCTTCCAGCCGGGAACGAGCACCAGCGAGAAATAGGGCGCCTCGTCGTCGGCCTTTTCCGCAAGAGCCGTCATCGCCGCGTTCTTCATCGTGCCGCGTTCGACATAGACGGCCTGGTCGAGACGGCCGGAGGCAGCGAGCGCCCGACGGATCTTCGGCAAATTGCGCCCGACCTTCATGATCACGGCGGCTTCGGTATCCGCAAGCCTGCGGCCGAGCTCGGCCTCGGCCATGGTGCCCGGAAGCACCGAGAGCACGTCGTCGCCCTGCACCAGCGGCAGGCCGGCAAGCGACCAACAGCCGGACATGGCGGTAATGCCGGGGATCACCTCGACCGGGAAACGATTGGCGAGCCGCACATGCAGGTGCATGTAGGAACCATAGAACAGCGGGTCGCCTTCACTGAGCACGGCGACCGTGCGTCCGGCGGCAAGATGCGCCGCTACCGCTTCGGCCGACGCATTGTAGAAGTCGGTGATCTGGGTCTTGTAGGCGCCATCGTCCTTGTCGATTTCGGTCGTCACCGGATAGTATAGCGGCAGCTCGACAAGATCGGGCTTCAGCAGACCCTCGACCACCGCGCGGCCGTTACCGCTTCGCCCGGCCTTGGCGAAATAGGCAAGCACATCGGCTTGCCCGAGCGCCTTCACCGCCTTGACCGTCAAAAGTTCCGGATCACCGGGGCCGGTCCCAACACCGATCAGGCGCCCCACGCCGACGCCGCTCACAGGCCCGGCCTCGCGAGCGAGTTGAGCGCTGCCGCCGTCATGGCGCTGCCGCCGAGCCGGCCGCGCACGATGGCGAAGGGAACGCCATAGGAATTCTCGGCCAACGCATCCTTCGATTCCGCCGCGCCGACGAAACCGACGGGCATGCCGAGGATTGCCGCCGGCTTCGGCGCGCCGTCGCGCAGCATTTCCAAGAGGAAGAACAGCGCCGTCGGTGCGTTGCCGATCGCGACCACCGAACCGGCCAGCCGCTCGCTCCAGAGCTTCAGGGCTGCGGCGGAGCGGGTGTTGCCGATCTCGGCCGCAAGGCCGGGCGTGCGAGGATCGCGCAGCGTGCAGATCACCTCGTTGCCGGCCGGCAGACGGGCGCGGGTGACACCGTGCGCAACCATCTCGGCATCGCAGAGGATCGGCGCACCGGCTTTCAGCGCCGCACGGGCCGAGCTTACGAAATCGGGAGAAAACACGAACTGCCTGGTCGCCTCGACGGAACCGCAGGCGTGCACCATGCGCACCGCCAGATCCGCTTCCTCTTCGGAGAAGCGCGACAGATCGGCCTCGGCGCGGATGATGGCGAAGGAACGCTCGTAGATGGCGTTGCCATCGCGAATGTAATCATACTCAGGCATGTCTATCCCTGTTCGAACGCTGCCGAGACGCGCGCAGCTCCGAGCCGTGTAAGACAGGACTGCGCCGATTCGCCAGCGTCTTTGTTTTGCCGCACCAGCCGGCCGAGCCGGGCAAGGGCGGATCCCATTCCATTCTCATCGGTGTAAGCGCTTGGCAAGCCATTGGCAGCCCCATTTACGACAAGCCCGTATCCTGATGGCGCACCGACCAGCGTCAGTTCGGACGGCTTCGGCCGGGCGCAGCCCTTGGCGCAGCCGGAGAGATGCACGGCGAGCGACCCGTCGAGCAATTCCGGCGCCGTCTCGACGAGGCGCTCGGCCATGCCCTTGGTTTCCATCCACGCCGAGGCGCAACCCCTGCTGCCGGCGCAGGTGGCGATCGCGTTGCGCGGATCCTGCTCGGCAATGCGAAAACCGTGTGCCGCTGCCAGGCTCTGCGCCACAGCCGCCGTCTCGGGGCAAAGGCCGAGGACGAAGAAGGCGTGCCCGGGCGCAAGCCGGATCGCATTGGCGCCAAGCGCCTGGACCTGATGCAGGTAGGATGCCAGCGCGGCGGCCTCCACCTGAGCAAAGGCCAGACCGAGGCCAAGAACGGTGTCGGCGTTACCCAGCGCATGAATGCCGGGTATTGCGGCCGAACGCGGAGCGGCCGGGCGTTCGGACGATGTCTCACAGCGACAGAGCGCACGGATTTCCGACGGGTCCAGATCGCGCCCGCGCACCGTCGTGCCCAGGATCGCCAGTTTCTCGAGAATGGTGGCCAGGGCCGGCACGACCGCGTTGCCGGCCAACGTCCCGACGATCGATGCCTTCGTTGCCGTGCCGCCAAGCGACAGCACCCAGGCCACCCCCGCGACAGTCGAAACCGCCTGAAGGCGAATGTCGGCGACGACAGCGCCGAGACCAAACCGGCCACCGCTATCGATGACGACGGATAGTTTGGGTGCAAGCTTCAACGGCACCTGGCGCGCACCCAAGGCTTCACGAAGCTCAGTGGCAATCGGCCGCGGATCGGCGATCTCGTCCGGGTCGATGCCGGCTAGGGGCGGCACCTCGATCGCGAGCCCCTCGGCAATGGCGATCTCCGCATCGCCGATCGCCTGCGCCAGCATTGGCCCCGAAGCCGCGCTCAGGCCGCGAAGCTGCAGGTTTCCGCGCGCGGTAATCTCGATGATGCCATTGCCGAAGCGCTCGGCAGCCGTGGCAAGGGCAATGACCTTCGGCAGCGTCAGGCTGTGATCCGTTGGCCTCACCCTCACGAGCAGGCCGTCGCCGGTCTGCATCGGCTCTGCCAAGGACGGGCAGGCACCGCGGCGCATCGAAGCGACGGTGCCGGCATCTCCGGTCAATGGAAGGGCGCAGCTGGTCATCAAATCCGCCATCACTTGAGGCTCTCCTCCCTGAAGAAGCTCTTAAGACGCTATAACACAGCCGCAAACCTTGAGTGAGATCAAACACGACGCAGATCGGCCCTCCCCGTCACTCGTCGAAGTCGGCGCCCTTGCGCAGGAGATAGATGTCCATGATCCATCCCATCTTCGCGCGCGCCGCCGCCCGCGTTTCAAGGATCCGGTCCTTCACCTCAGCCACGCGGCCGGAAATGACGATCTCATCCGGCGTGCCGAGATAGGCGCCCCAATAGATCTCCGCTTCCGGGTCCTCGACCCGCTGAAACGCCTGTTCGCCATCGAGCATGACGACCGAGGTCTGGCTCTTCTCGGGAAAGCTTTCGTGCAGCCGACGCCCCGTGGTGATCTCCACGGGCTTGCCGACGAGGTTCAGCGGAATGCGGTGGCTGGCGCAAAGCGCCTGCAGACTGGTGATCCCGGGAATGACGTCGTAGGCGAAGGCGACCTCACCGCGTGCCTTGACCCGCTCGACGATGCGAATGGTGCTGTCATAGAGCATCGGGTCGCCCCAGACGAGAAACGCGCCGGTTCCCTCTTCGCCCAACTCCTTCGACAGAAGCGCTTCATAAATCCCAGCGATCTGGGCGTGCCAGTCATCGACGCTGCCGTCATAGCTGACGCCTTCGGTGCGCCGCACGGGCACCGCGAACTCGACGGTGCGGCTGTCCTTGCGCGTGACGTAGCGGGCGCAGATGTCGCGGCGCACTTCGGCAAGCTCGGTCTTCTTCGCTCCCTTGGTCGGGATAAAGAGCACGTCGGCGCGGTTCAGCGCGTTGATCGCCTGCACGGTCATGTGTTCGGGATTGCCCGAACCGATGCCGATGATCAGAATTTTGCGCATGCCCGCCTCCGCCATTTCGTTCGGGCGTCTTAGGCGGATCGCCGCCGCCAAGGCAAGACCTCAGGGCGACGACAAAGCCGTCATTCGCGCCAAGCCTTCAGTTGATGTCCGCAGCCGGATTTTCCGGCAGCCGCCAGTCGATCGGATCGAAGCCTTTGCCTTCAAGGAAGGCATTGGCCTGGGAAAAATGCCGGCAGCCGAGAAAGCCGGAATGGGCCGAGAGCGGCGACGGATGCGGTGCTCTCAGGACAAGATGGCGCGAGCGGTCGACGAAGGCCGCCTTCTTCTGCGCATAGGAGCCCCAGAGCATGAAGACGACGGGATGCTCGGCCTCGTTGACCGCACGGATGATCGCATCCGTGAACTTTTCCCAACCGTGACCCTGGTGTGATGCCGCGTTGCCGCGCTCTACCGTCAGCACGCTGTTGAGGAGCAGCACACCTTGCTTCGCCCAGCTTTCGAGAAAGCCGTGTCGCGCCGGCGGAATGCCGAGATCTGTATTCAGCTCCTTGTAGATATTGACGAGCGAGGGCGGCGTCCGGACACCGGGGCGAACGCTGAAGCAGAGCCCATGCGCCTGGCCGTCACCGTGATAGGGATCCTGGCCGAGAATGACCACGCGCACCTTGTCGAGCGGCGTCAGGTCGAGCGCGCGAAAATACTCAGGCCCGCGAGGGAAAATCTGCCGGCCCTCGTTCTTCTGGGCCACGAGGAACTGCTTGAGGTCAGCCATGTAGGCGCTGGCGAATTCCGGTGCCAACGCTTCCTTCCAGCTTTCTTCAAGCTTCACTGCCGTTTCCATTGCACGTCCGCTCCATGTCAGGGCATCGAGGCCGCAATTTAGGCCGCCCGGACATCATCGCAAGCCCAATCGCGCCCGCCGCAGGAATGCTGCACCGGTTTTGCCGGGCGGCCACAACCACACGGGTATTACGCTAGCCCTTTTGAGGAGCATTGTATTTCAACAGATACAACGGTAATCAGGAGGCGATATCGTTGTATCCTAAGAGATATCACGCATCGTTGGAGGGAAATCGATGATCAAGAGAAGAGACTGGCTGAAGGGACTGGTGCTGGCGCTCGGCCTCGCCTGGGCCGGCGCAAGTGTTCTGCCGGCGTCCGCACAGGCGGAAGAAAAGGTGACGGTCTTTGCGGCTGCGAGCCTGAAGAACGCGCTCGATGCGATCAATGCCGAGTGGCAGAAGGAAAGTGGCAAGGAAACGACCGTTTCCTACGCGGCCAGCTCGGCGCTGGCCAAGCAGGTGGAACAGGGCGCGCCCGCCGACGTCTTCATCTCTGCCGACCTCGCCTGGATGGACTACCTCGCCGAAAAGAAGCTGATCAAGGACGACACCCGCGCAAACCTGCTCGGCAACCGCATCGTGCTCGTCTCCGGCAAGCAGGACGCTGCCCCGGTCGAAATCAAGCAGGGCTTCGATCTCGCAGCCATTCTCGGTGACGGTCGCCTTGCCATGGGTGCCGTCGATTCCGTTCCGGCCGGCAAGTACGGCAAGGCTGCGCTCGAAAAGCTCGACGCCTGGAAGGCCGTGGAGGCCAAGGTCGCCGGCGCTGAAAGCGTTCGTGCCGCCCTCCTGCTCGTTTCGCGCGGCGAAGCGCCGTACGGCATCGTCTACCAGACCGATGCCGCGGCAGACCCGGGCGTCAAGGTCGTCGGCACCTTCCCGGAAGACAGCCATCCGCCGATCATCTACCCGATCGCGATCACGGCCGAGAGCAAGAGCCCTGATGCGGCGGCCTACATCGACTTCGTCAAGTCGGCAAAGGCTGCTGAACTCTTTGAAAAGCAGGGCTTCACAGTCCTGAAGTAGCCGGCTGAAATAGGCGCTAGTGCCGTCTGTCCAGAGGCAGGCGAAGCATCTAACGTCATGTTCGCGTCGCCCGCGCCCAAACGCGGGCGACGCGAACATTTGTCAGAGGCAATAGGGGGCAGACAGCCGCGTCCCACAAGCCTCGTATTGGGGAGCGATATCCATTGGACTGGCTTGCAGTGAGCGATGCGGAATGGACGGCGATCCTGTTGAGCCTGCGTGTCGCAACCGTCGCAATGATCTGCAGCCTGCCCTTCGCACTCGTCGTCGCCATGCTGCTTGCCCGCGGGCGCTTCTGGGGCAAGACACTGCTGAACGGCCTCGTTCATCTGCCGCTGATCCTGCCGCCTGTCGTCACCGGCTTCCTGCTGCTCCTGCTTTTCGGCCGCCGCGGCCCGCTCGGCGCCTTCTTCGCCGATTATTTTGGCCTCGTCTTTTCCTTCCGCTGGACCGGCGCTGCCCTTGCCTGCGCCGTCATGGCCTTCCCGTTGATGGTGCGCAGCATCCGCCTGTCGATCGAGGCGGTTGACCGCAAGCTCGAGGACGCGGCGACCACGCTCGGCGCGAGCCCCCTCTGGGTCTTTGCCACCGTCACGCTGCCGCTGATCATTCCCGGCATCATCGCCGGCATGATCATCGCCTTTGCCAAGGCGATGGGCGAGTTCGGCGCCACGATCACCTTCGTCTCCAACATTCCCGGCGAGACGCAGACGCTTTCGGCCGCCATCTACACCTTCACCCAGGTGCCCGGTGGCGATGCCGGCGCCATGCGGCTGACAATCATTTCCGTCATCATTTCCATGGCCGCGCTGATCCTCTCGGAACTGCTGGCGACATTTGCCGCGCGCCGGGTGGCAGCCCAATGAGCCTTACCGTCGAAGCTCATCATCAACTCGGCAATTTTGCGCTCGACGCCGCCTTCACCTCGGATGGAGGCGTGACCGCGCTGTTCGGCCGCTCCGGCTCCGGCAAGACCTCGCTCATCAACATCATCGCCGGGCTTATGAAGCCCGAAAGCGGACGTGTCCTGCTCGATGGCGACGTTATCGCCGACAGCGAGAGGAGAATCTTCACGCCGGTGCATCGCCGGCGCTTCGGCTATGTCTTCCAGGAGGCCCGGCTGTTTCCGCATTTGAGCTCACGCCGCAACCTCGCCTATGGCCGCTGGTTCGCCGGCAAGAGCGGCACCGGCAATGAGTTTACCCGCATCGTCGACCTGCTCGGCATCGGCCATCTGCTCGAACGCAACCCTTCGGCCCTTTCCGGCGGCGAAAAGCAGCGCGTCGCCATCGGCCGAGCCTTGCTCGCGGCACCGCGCCTGCTTTTGATGGATGAGCCGCTGGCCGCGCTCGACGAGGCGCGCAAGGCCGAAATCCTGCCCTATCTCGAACGGCTGCGCGACGATGCCCGCATACCGATCGTCTATGTCAGCCACTCGGTCGGCGAAGTCGCCCGGTTGGCCCGGCGCGTGGTCGTGCTCGAAAACGGTCGGGTCACCGCATCGGGCGCGGCCGCCGAGGTGTTGAGCGCGCCCGCCGCAACGCTTGCCACCGGCAGGCGCGAAGCCGGTGTCCTGCTGGAGGGCGAAGTCGAGGGAACCGATCCGGTGCACGAACTGACGACCGTCCGGGTCGGACGGGAACGGCTGCGCATCGCCGGTGTCAGCGCGACGGCCGGCGTCAGGCTTCGCCTGCACATAGCCGCCCGCGACGTCATGCTGGCGACCTCAAGGCCAGTGGAAATCAGTGCGCTCAATGTGCTCGAAGGGCGCATTCTGACGCTGACATCGGAGGAGGATGGCAGCGTCGATGTCCGGGTGACTTGCGGCGATGCGACGATTGCCGCCCGCATCACCCGCTTTTCCTGCGACGCGCTGCAGCTTGTTCCCGGCAGAACCGTCTATGCCGTCATCAAGTCGGTCGCGATCGATCACTAAAGCCTGTCGCATGAAAACGCATTCGCGCGCCAGGCTCTAAGCTCTTGTTTTTATGCACCGCTGCACACTTTTGCGCGACATGCACTAGGCCTTTTGGGAAACAGCCTCGGCCGTATCGGACGCTGGTGTATCGCTGCTCCGAACGGATTCGAGCCAGGCCAGATCCTCGCCGATCGCAAAGCGTGCCTTCTCCTCCATCTCGCGGTAGCGCCGGATAAGCTCTTCGCCGAACGGCGTCACCAAGGCTCCGCCACCCTGCTTGCCGCCGCGCTGCGATTCTACCGAAGGCTCGCTGAACATCCGGTTCAGGGCATCGACCAGCAGCCAGGCGCGGCGGTACGACATGTCCATCGCCCGCCCGGCGGCGGAGATGGAGCCGGTCTCGCGGATCAGTTCGAGCAAGAGGATCTTGCCGCGGCCGAGCCGGTCGGCGGGCGGAAAATCGATGCGCAGGACGGGGCGAAGATCAGGGCGGCTCTCACTCATGCGCGCGAGCATAGAAGCACGCGCAAAATTCCGAAAGACCGTCTCGCGGCGAACCGGACGGGTTGGCGATAAAAGATTGCCAGCAACCGAGCGCCGGCCGACGACGGCCAGATTGCAGGTCTTGATCTCGCGGCGGCGGCATGCACCGATGACCGCGACACCTCCTGCCCGAAAGTGCCCTCCCCATGCCCGGCCCCACGCTCGATCCGATCGCCACAGACACCATCCTGCCCGCCAGGGCCGACGTCGTCATCGTCGGCGGCGGCATCATCGGCGTCAGCACCGCCCTCTTCCTTGCCGAACGCGGTATCAACGTCGTGCTCTGCGAGAAGGGCACGCCCGGCGCCGAGCAATCGAGCCGCAACTGGGGCTGGGTTCGGGTGATGGGCCGTGACGAGCGCGAAATCCCGCTGGCGATCGAGGCGCTGAAGATCTGGGACACGCTCGACACGCGCATCAGTGGCGAGACCGGCTTTCGCCGCAGCGGCATCCTCTATATCTCCGAGAATGAGCGCGACATCGCCAATCGCGACGCATGGCTTGCCATGGCCCGACCCTACGGCGTCGACAGCGTGCAACTCAGCTCCGACACGACAGAGGCGATGATGCCGGGCGCCGCCATCCGCTACCAAGGCGGGCTCTTCACGCCGAGCGACGGCCGGGCAGAACCGCAGAAGGCGGTGCCCGCGATTGTCGCCGGTGCACGCCGCGCCGGTGCCCGTATCCTGACGGGCTGCGCCGTGCGCGGGGTCGAAAAGGCAGCGGGCCGGATCTCCGCCGTCGTCACCGAGAGAGGCCGCATCGAGACGTCGACCGTCATCGTCGCCGGCGGCGCCTGGTCCAGGCTCTTTCTCAAAAGCCTCGGCATCCGGCTGCCGCAGCTGAAGGTGCGGAATACGGTGTTGAGAACCGGGCCGGTCTCCGGCGGTCCGGAAGGGGCCGGCGCAACCGCGACCTATGCCTATCGCAAGCGCCTCGATGGCGGTTACACGATTGCCGACGGTGCCGCCAACCTGCACGCGGTCGTGCCCGACAGCTTCGCATTCTTCCGGGATTTCCAGCCGGCGCGAAAGGCGGAGGGCGATGCCGTGCAGGTGGGCATCAACGCCCAGAGCTGGAACGAATTGTTCGAGATCGGCACCGTCCCGCTCGACCGGCCCGGCGCCTTCGAACGCCACCGCGTGCTCGATCCCAATCCGGATTCGCGGCGCGCCCTGCGGGCCCTCGACGCCGCCGGCAGGGCCTTGCCATTCCTGCGCAAAACCAAGGTGCAACAGATATGGGGAGGACTGATCGATGTGATGCCCGATGCCGTCCCCGTCATCTCACCCGCCGAAACCGTTCCGGGCCTCATTGTCGCGACGGGTTTTTCCGGCCACGGTTTTGGCATCGGGCCTGGCGCCGGACACCTCGTCGCTGACCTCGTAACCGGCGAGAAACCGATCGTCGATCCGACGCCATTCCGGCTCTCGCGCTTCCTCGATGGAACGCCGATCACCATCGCCCCGCCGGTCTGAGCGCTACCGCCGACGGATCGCCGCGAAAGAAAATTACCGGCAACGACCGGCAAGAAGGTGAACGACACAACGCGTGGGCGCACTCCCGGCAGGATTCTATCTTTCTTCGCCTGCCCCTGCCCCGCAACACGGAAAGACCTTCATAAGCCCCGGAACTCGTGGCAGTCTGTGAGCATTCCCGTCGGGAGAGCGGGGGCTTTTAGGAGGAGTCTGTGCAGACCTTGGGCGGAGGAGCCTTGCCGGTCACATTGCACGTCCTCGTACACCTCAGGCCCATCGTTATCCCGTCCCAGAGCATTTCCAGCGAGGGTCTTAGCGCCTTTGCGTCCGGAAATGCGTGAGAACAGAAATGAAGAGCGGTTCGACTCGAACCGATCTTGATTTGGTGCACTGCGCACTCCGGAGGAGGCCGGAAACCGCATGAGCGATCTCGATCGACTTAGCCTGCATGTCCCCGAACCCGCCGTTCGGCCCGGCGGCCAGCCGGATTTCTCCAACGTCAAGATCCCGAAGGCCGGCTCCGTGCCGCGCCCGGAGGTGGACGTCGCGCCGGAAGAGATGCGCGACCTCGCCTATTCGATCATCCGCGTCTTGAACCGCGACGGCGAAGCGGTCGGTCCCTGGGCCGGGCTGCTTTCGGATGACGAGTTGCTCTCCGGCCTCAGGCACATGATGCTGCTGCGCGCCTTCGATGCGCGCATGGTCATGGCGCAGCGCCAGGGCAAGACCTCCTTCTACATGCAGCATCTGGGCGAAGAGGCCGTCAGTTGCGCCTTCCGCAAGGCGTTGGTGAAGGGCGACATGAACTTCCCGACCTATCGACAGGCCGGTCTTCTGATCGCCGACGGCTATCCCATGGTCGAGATGATGAACCAGATCTTCTCGAACGAGAGCGACCCTCTGCGCGGCCGGCAGCTGCCGATCATGTATTCCTCCAAGGAGCATGGCTTCTTCACCATCTCCGGCAACCTCGCCACCCAATATGTGCAGGCGGTCGGCTGGGCGATGGCGTCGGCCATCAAGCGCGACACCAAGATCGCAGCCGCCTGGATCGGCGACGGCTCGACGGCGGAATCGGACTTCCACTCGGCGCTCGTCTTTGCCTCCACCTACAAGGCGCCCGTTATCCTCAACATCGTCAACAATCAGTGGGCGATCTCGACCTTCCAGGGCATCGCCCGCGGCGGCTCCGGCACCTTTGCCGCCCGCGGCCTCGGCTTCGGCATCCCGGCCCTGCGCGTCGACGGCAACGACTATCTCGCCGTCTACGCCGTCGCCAAATGGGCGGCCGAGCGCGCCCGTCGCAATCTCGGTCCGACACTGATCGAATACGTCACCTACCGCGTCGGCGCCCATTCGACCTCCGACGATCCGAGCGCCTATCGCCCGAAGACGGAATCCGAAGCCTGGCCACTCGGCGATCCAGTCTTGAGATTGAAGAAGCACCTCATCCTTCGCGGCGCCTGGTCGGAAGAGCGTCATGCGCAGGCGGAAGCCGAGATCACCGACGAAGTGATCCAGGCCCAGAAACAGGCCGAGGGCCACGGCACGCTGCATGCCGGCGGCAAGCCGTCGGTGCGCGATATCTTCGAGGGCGTCTATGCCGAGATGCCGCCGCACATTCGCCGCCAGCGGCAGAAGGCAGGATACTGATATGGCCAGAATGACAATGATCGAAGCCGTGCGCAGCGCCATGGATGTCTCCATGGAACGCGACGACAATGTCGTCGTCTTCGGCGAGGACGTCGGCTATTTCGGCGGCGTCTTCCGTTGCACGCAGGGGCTCCAGGCGAAATACGGCAAGACCCGCTGTTTCGACGCGCCGATCAGCGAAAGCGGCATCGTCGGCACGGCGATCGGCATGGCCGCCTACGGGCTGAAGCCCTGCGTCGAGATCCAGTTCGCCGACTATATGTATCCGGCCTACGACCAGATCACCCAGGAAGCGGCCCGTATTCGTTACCGCTCCAACGGTGATTTCACCTGCCCGATCGTCCTGCGCATGCCGACCGGCGGCGGCATCTTCGGTGGCCAGACGCATAGTCAGAGCCCCGAAGCGCTTTTCACCCATGTCTGCGGCCTGAAAGTCGTCGTGCCCTCCAATCCCTACGACGCCAAGGGCCTGCTGATCGCCTCGATCGAGGATCCGGATCCGGTGATGTTCCTGGAACCGAAGCGGCTCTACAACGGCCCCTTCGACGGCCATCATGACCGGCCAGTCATTCCCTGGTCGAAACACGATCTCGGCGAGGTGCCGGAAGGCCACTACACCGTTCCGATCGGCAAGGCGGAAGTCCGCCGAGAGGGCTCCGCCGTCACCGTCGTCGCCTATGGCACCATGGTGCACGTGGCGCTCGCGGCTGCCGAGGAAACCGGCATCGACGCCGAGGTGATCGACCTGCGCAGTCTGCTGCCGCTCGACCTCGATACGATCGTCAAGTCGGTGGAAAAGACCGGGCGCTGCGTCGTCGTGCACGAAGCGACGCTGACGTCGGGCTTCGGCGGCGAAGTGGCCGCCCTCGTGCAGGAGCACTGCTTCTACCATCTCGAAGCGCCCGTCGTGCGCGTCGCCGGCTGGGACACGCCCTACCCGCACGCGCAGGAATGGGACTATTTCCCCGGCCCCGCGCGCGTCGGACGCGCGCTCGTCGAAGTGATGGAGGCCTGACATGGGCGAATTCGTAATCAAGATGCCCGATGTCGGCGAAGGCGTGGCCGAGGCTGAACTCGTCGAATGGCATGTGAAGCCCGGTGACCCCGTGCGCGAGGACATGGTGCTCGCCGCCGTGATGACCGACAAGGCGACCGTCGAAATCCCCTCGCCCGTCACCGGCACCGTGCTCTGGCTCGGCGCCGAGGTAGGCGACACCGTTGCGGTGAAGGCGCCGCTCGTGCGCATCGAAATATCAGGCGAAGGCGAAACGGCTGCTCCCGTGGAAGAGAAGCCTGTCGCGAAGGTGGAAGAAAAACCCGCAGTGAAGACTGAGGCGCCCGCGCCGGTCTCCAAGCCGGCCCAGCCCGCCAAGGTCGAGGTCAAGGCGCCGACCACGAACGGTGTCCACGCCAACGGCGCACATGCCGCTGGCGAACGATTGGAGAAGGCCCTTGCCTCGCCGGCGGTGCGCCTGCGCGCCAAGGAAAGCGGCGTCGATCTGCGCCAGGTGACCGGCACCGGTCCGGCTGGCCGCATCACCCATGATGACCTCGACCAGTTCATCGCCCGCGGCGCTCAGCCGGCGCTTGCGCCGGCCGGCCTGCAGCGCAAGACCGCCGTCGACGAGATCAAGGTAACCGGCCTTCGCCGTCGCATCGCCGAGAAGATGTCGCTTTCGACCTCGCGCATTCCCCACATCACCTATGTGGAAGAGGTCGACATGACGGCGCTCGAGGACCTGCGGACGACGATGAACCGCGACCGCAAACCCGACCAGCCGAAGCTGACCATCCTGCCCTATCTGATGCGCGCGCTCGTGCGCACCATTGCCGATCAACCCGCCGTCAATGCCACTTTCGACGACGGCGCCGGCATCATCAGCCGCCATCACGGCGTGCATATCGGCATCGCCACGCAGACCCCGGCCGGCCTCACCGTTCCGGTCGTGCGCCATGCCGAAGCCCGCGGCATCTGGGATTGTGCCAACGAGCTCAATCGCCTGGCGGATGCTGCCCGCACCGGCACGGCCACCCGCGACGAGCTCACCGGATCGACCATCACCATCTCTTCGCTCGGCGCGCTCGGCGGCATCGTCTCCACGCCGGTCATCAACCATCCGGAAGTGGCGATCATCGGCGTCAACAAGCTCGCCGTCCGGCCGGTCTGGGATGGCACGCAGTTCGTGCCGCGCAAGATCATGAACCTGTCCTCGAGCTTCGATCACCGCGTCATCGACGGCTGGGATGCGGCCGTCTTCGTGCAGCGGCTGAAGACCCTGCTCGAAACGCCGGCGCTTATTTTTGTGGAGGCCTGAGGCGATCATGAAGGAAATTTCCTGCAAGCTGCTCGTCATCGGCGCCGGCCCCGGTGGCTACATCTGCGCAATCCGCGCCGGCCAGCTCGGCATCGACACGGTCATCGTCGAAAAGGCGAAAGCCGGCGGCACCTGCCTCAATGTCGGCTGTATTCCCTCCAAGGCCCTCATCCACGCGGCGGAAGAGTTTCATAAGCTGCGCTCGGCCGCTTCCGGCCGCAGCCCGCTCGGTCTGTCGCTCGCCAATCCGACAATCGACCTCGCCCGCACCATCGCCTGGAAAGACGGCATCGTCGGACGGCTGAACGGCGGCGTCATCGGCCTTCTGAAGAAGTCGGGTGTCAAGGCGGTGATCGGCACCGCCCGTTTCGTCGACGGCAAGACCGTCGATGTCGAGACCGAGATCGGACTGCAGCGCATCCGCGCCGAGACGATCGTCATTGCCACCGGCTCGGCGCCGGTCGAGCTGCCCGACCTGCCATTCGGCGGGTCGATCATTTCCTCGACCGAGGCCCTGTCGCTGAAAAGCGTGCCGAAGAGCATCGCCGTCATCGGCGGCGGTTACATCGGTCTCGAACTTGGCACCGCTTTCGCCAAGCTCGGCAGCCACGTGACCGTACTCGAAGCGCAGCCGCGCATTCTGCCGCTCTATGACGCCGATCTGACGAAACCGATCGCCAAGCGTCTCGGCGAACTCGGCATCGAGGTCTTCACCCAGACGGTCGCCAAGAGCTACTCCGCCGAAACCGGCAGCCTGCAAGCCGAACACAACGGTCGCGCAATCGATGTCGCCGCCGAAAAGGTGCTGGTCACCGTCGGCCGCAAACCCGTGACCGAGGGCGTCGGCCTTGAGGAAATCGACCTCGACCGCACTGGCCGCTTCATCCGCATCGACGACCAGTGCCGGACGTCCATGCGCGGCATCTATGCGATCGGCGACGTCACCGGCGAGCCGATGCTGGCGCACCGCGCCATGGCGCAAGGGGAAATGGTGGCGGAGATCGTCGCCGGTCACAAGCGCAACTGGGACAAGCGCTGCATCCCGGCCGTCTGCTTCACCGATCCGGAGATCGTCACCGCAGGGCTCTCGCCCGACGAGGCGCGTGCGAGCGGCATCGAGATCAAGATCGGCCAGTTCCCCTTCCAGGCGAATGGCCGCGCCATGACGACGCTTGCCGAAGACGGTTTCGTTCGCATCGTCGCTCGCGCCGACAACCACCTGGTGCTCGGCATCCAGGCCGTCGGCCACGGCGTCTCGGAACTCTCGGCAAGCTTCAGCCTGGCGATCGAAATGGGCGCGCGCCTCGAAGACATCGCCGGCACGATCCATGCGCATCCGACGCAATCGGAAGCTTTCCAGGAGTCCGCGTTGAAGGCGCTGGGGCACGCGCTGCATATCTGACGTCGAGGGGCGGTTGGGGCAAAAGTGCCCCTCATCCGGCCTGCCGGCCACCTTCTCCCCGCCACGCGGGGAGAAGGACACACGCGGGTGACGCACTCGCGCCAACCATTGCCTTTTGCCGTATGGGAGAAAGACATGAGCAGAACTGACCCGATCGTCATCGTTTCGGCGGCCCGCACGCCAATGGGCGCCTTTCAGGGCAGCCTCAAGGATTTGACCGCGCCGGAAATCGGCGCCATAGCGCTCAAAGCCGCACTCGATCGTGCCGGCCTTGATGCTGTCGACGAGGTGTTGATGGGCAATGTGCTGCCGGCCGGCATTGGCCAGAACCCGGCGCGCCAGGCAGCCCTTGGCGCCGGCCTCGGCAAGGAAACGCCGTCGACGACCATCTCCAAGGTCTGCGGCTCCGGCATGAAGGCGCTGATGCTTGGCCACGATGCTCTGCTGTCCGGTAGCGCGTCGGTGCTTGCGGTCGGCGGCATGGAGTCGATGACCAACGCGCCCTATCTGCTGCCGAAAGCGCGCGGCGGCTTCCGCCTGGGTCATGGCGAAGTCAAGGACCACATGTTCCTCGATGGCCTCGAAGACGCCTATTCCGGCCGGCTGATGGGCACCTATGCCGAGGACACGGCCGAGCACTATCAGTTCTCGCGCGCCGATCAGGACGGCTTTGCGCTGCGATCTCTGGAGCGCGCAACCCGCGCAGCTGAGGATGGTTCCTTTGCCGAGGAAGTCGTGGCAGTCGCTGGCGCCGGCAAGCGCCAGACCGCCAATCTCGACCGCGACGAACAGCCGACCAAATCGGATCCGTCAAAGATCCCGAAGCTGAAACCCGCCTTCCGCGACGGCGGCAGCGTGACGGCCGCCAATTCGTCGTCGATATCAGACGGGGCAGCGGCGCTGATCCTGATGCGCGCCAGCGAAGCGGAAAAGCGTGGGCTGACCCCGCTTGCTATCGTCGCGGGCCATGCGGGCCACGCCCAGGAGCCGGCCTGGTTCACGACGGCCCCGATTGGCGCAATCGACAAGCTGCTGGCAAGGCTCGCCTGGGAGAAGGGCAGCGTCGGCCTCTACGAAATCAACGAGGCCTTCGCCGTGGTGGCGATGGCGGCGATCCGCGACCTCGGCCTGTCGGACGAGATCGTCAACATCAACGGCGGCGCCTGCGCGCTCGGCCACCCGATCGGCGCATCCGGCGCCCGCATCATCGTGACATTGCTTCACGCCATGCGCGCCAAGGGCGTCAAGCGCGGCATCGCCTCGCTCTGCATCGGCGGCGGCGAGGCGACGGCGGTCGGGCTTGAGCTGTTGCAATAGCGTAGCGCGTTCCGGTCGCCTCGCGCTCCAACCTACGAGAAACGCCGCCGATCGAACCGGCGGCGTTTCTCGTTTTCAGCATGCGATTTGCCTGACGCCTCACCCCATACGCTCGGAAGCATAGGAGCCGGGGCTCGGCGGGAAGACGACGACACGGTTGCCGTTGATGAAGCAACGGTTGTGGATATGGGCGTGCACGGCGCGCGCCAGCACCTGGCTTTCCACGTCGCGGCCGATCGAGACATAGTCTTCGGCGCTCTGGGCGTGGGTGATGCGGGCGATGTCCTGCTCGATGATCGGGCCTTCGTCGAGGTCGGCGGTGACGTAGTGCGCCGTCGCGCCGATCAGCTTCACGCCGCGCTCATAGGCCTGCTTGTAGGGGTTGGCGCCCTTGAACGACGGCAGGAAGGAGTGATGGATGTTGATGATGCGGCCCGACATCTTCTTGCAGAGCGCGTCGGACAGGACCTGCATGTAGCGGGCAAGCACGATCAGTTCGGCGCCGGTCTGGTCGACCAGTTCCAGCAGCTGGGCTTCCGCCTTCGGCTTGTTCTCCTTCGTCACCTTGATGCAGTGGAACGGGATATCGTGGTTGACCACCACCTTCTGGTAGTCGAAGTGGTTGGAGACGACACCGACGATATCGATCGGCAGTGCGCCGATCTTCCAGCGATAGAGCAGGTCGTTGAGGCAATGGCCGAAACGCGACACCATGAGCAGCACCTTCATGCGCTCCTCGCTGTCGCGGATCTCGGCGTTCATGTCGAAGCGCTTCACCACCGCTTCGAAACCTGCCTTCAACTCGTCGAGTTTTGCGCCTTCCTGGCTGATGAAGCTGAGACGCATGAAGAACAGGCCGGTTTCGAGGTCGTCGAACTGCGAACTGTCGGAGATATAACAGCCCTTTTCGGCGAGATAGCCGGTGATCGCGGCGACGATGCCACGGGTGGTCTTGCAGCTGACGTTCAGCACATAGCTTTTCATCGGTATGTCTCTCGCTCCAGAGGTTTTTCCGGCCCCCCTTATACGGCCAGTCATACAAAAACTAGCGCGGCCTTTTCGCCGCCGTCGATCCATTCGCGACATTCGCTTGACGGAACCGGCCAGAGAAGGCGGCCCGCAGGATGCGGGCGCGCCCGAAGGTGCAAGGAGAAGGGATCAAGCGAGAAGCCGCTTGGCCGATCAGCGCGGCGTGCGGTCCGGGTGCGCGCGGGCGAAAGCCTCGATCTCCGCGCAGTTCTGGTCGATCGCGACCAGCCGCGGACAGGCCGAAATATCGACGTCCCATCGGCGGGCATTGTAGACCTGCGGCACAAGGCAGAAATCCGCCATGGTCGGCATGTCGCCATGGCAGAAGCGCCCGGTCGCGGAATGGTCGAGCAACCGTTCGAAGGCGGCAAGCCCCTCGCCGATGAACTTGCGCATCCAGTTGCGCCGCGCCGCCTCGCTGTCCTCGGCATTGGCCATGACGTGGGACACGACGCTGAGATTGCAGACGGGGTGGATGTCCATGGCGATCGCATAGGACAGGCTGCGCACCCGCTGACGACCGATGGCGTCATCCGGCAGGAAGCCGGAGGTTGCCCGGGTCTCGGCGAGGTACTCGATGATGGCGAGCGATTGCGTGAAGCGCTCGCCATCGATCTCAAGGACAGGCACGAGCCCTTGCGGGTTGCGGACCAGATGCCCCGGCGCCTTGTGTGCCTTGGCAAGCAGGTCGACCGGCACAGAACGATAGCTTTCACCGAGGTTGTTGAGCGCGATGCGCACCCGATAGCTCGCCGACGAACGCCAGTAGTCGTAAAGGACGGTCTCGCTCATGCCTTGCCCGTTCGTGTCAGTCAGCCGTTTGCGACTGTGTTGTAAGCTTCGACGGTCTGCTCGATAGCTCCGAAGATGGAATGACCGGTTTTGTCCTTCATCTCGATGCGCACGACGTCGCCGACCCTCAGGAACTGGGTTTTCGGCGCACCGCCGGCGATCGTCTCGATCATCCGGAGTTCAGCGATGCAGGAATAGCCGGCGCCGCCTTCCGCAACGGGCTTGCCCGGTCCGCCGTCGAGCTTGTTGGAAACGGTGCCCGAACCGATGATCGTGCCGGCGGAAAGCGGCCGGGTCTTGGCCGCATGCGCGACCAGCTGCGCAAAATCGAAGGTCATGTCGATGCCGGCATTGGCGCGGCCGAAGGGTTTGCCGTTGAGGTCGACTTGGAGCGGCAGGTGCAGCTTGCCGCCGTCCCAGGCGTCGCCCAGTTCATCCGGCGAAACGGCAACCGGCGAAAAGGCCGACGACGGCTTTGACTGGAAGAAACCAAAACCCTTGGCAAGCTCGGCCGGGATCAACCCGCGCAGCGACACGTCGTTGACGAGCATGACGAGCTGGATCGCCGCCCGTGCCTCGTCGATGGTCGCACCCATCGGCACGTCGTCGACGATGACGGCGACCTCGCCCTCCATGTCGACGCCAAAGGTCTCGTCGGCAAGCGGGATCGGATCGCGCGGCGCAATGAAGCTGTCGGAGCCGCCCTGGTACATCAAGGGATCGGTCCAGAAGCTTGAAGGCATCTCGGCATTGCGGGCCTTGCGCACCAGCTCGACGTGATTGACGTAGGCCGAGCCGTCGGCCCATTGGTAAGCGCGCGGCAACGGCGACAGCGCATCATGTTCATGGAAGCGGATCGTCGGCTGCGAACCGGTCTCGATCCCTTCGGCGACGCGCGCAAGCCGAGGGCCCGCATGCGCCCAGTCGTCGAGCGCTGCCTGCAGCGTGCGGGCGATGTGCCCGACCTCCGAGCAGCGGGTAAGATCGCGGGAGACGACCACGAGCTTTCCGTCGCGCGTACTGTCCTTGAGTGTCGCCAGTTTCATGCAGTCCTCCCTCTCAAACTTCTCATTGTTCCAGACCGAAGACCGCTTCGCGGCCGTCGCGGAATTCCTTTACGCGGACGAATCGTCCGCAATCTTCACAACAAGGCCGTCGGTGGCGATCGTCAAGGCGCCCGCCCAGTTTTTGCGAGCCGCCGCAATCCAGTGGGCCTCAGATATCTCGGGGTCGTCGGCGGGGATGAGGTGATGCAGCACCAGCCGGCCGACGCCGGCAGCCGCCGCGATCGCCGCCGCCTGTTCGGCGAAGCTATGGCTCGCCAGCAGATGCTCCTTCAGCCGCGAGCCATTGCCGGTGCGCGCCACCAGCCGGTCGACGCCTTCGGCGAGCATCGCCTCATGCACGAGGATGTCAGCTCCTTTGGCGAAATCAGCAAGCGGAGGGAAATAGGCCGTATCGGACGAGAACACGACCGAGCCTTCCGCATCGTCGAACCGAAGCGCAAAGCAATCGGTCACCGGCGGATGGTCGACGCGCAGCGCCGAGAGCGTCAGGCCGTTCTCGGAGAAGATCTCGCCTTCCGAAAACTCGATGACCTCGACCAGCATCCGCAGGTCGGGCCGGCCCTCATCGACGATACGGATCTCGATGTCGAAGGCCATCGATTGCAGGAAGCCCTGCCAATAGGCGCGAGTGCCTGTGGGCCCGTAGACGCGTACCGGCTGCGACAACCCCGCGGTCCAGGCCGTGTGAATGAGCGGCCCGAGTTCCAGCACATGATCCGAATGCAGATGGGTAATGACGATCAGGTCCAGCGTCTTCAGCGCCACACCGGCATCGGTCAGTCCGCGCGTGACGCCAAGGCCGCAATCGACGACAACCGTCCGGCCGCCGATTTGAAGCAGAGACGACGTCGGCCACGGGCCGCCCGGCCGGATCGCCGGACCGCCCTTGCTGCCGAGCAAAACCAGGCGTGAACTCAAGACCAATCGCCTTCCGGCGTCCCGTTGAACCGCTTCTTGAGATCCGTCCAGCAGTCGATGTAGTTGTCCTGCAACGTCTCCAGTTCGGCGGCGTAGCGGGTCAGTTGCTGCGGGAAGCGGGTCTCGAACATGAAGGCCATCGTATGGTCGAGCTTCACCGGTTTCAACTCGCTATTCGTCGCTTTGTCGTAGCCCGACGCATCGGGCCCATGCGCCAGCATCATGTTGTGCAGGCTCATGCCGCCAGGCACGAAGCCCTCTTCCTTTGCGTCGTAGCGACCGTAGATCAGCCCCATGAATTCGCTCATGATGTTGCGGTGGTACCAGGGCGGACGGAAAGTGTGTTCAGCCACCAACCAGCGCGGCGGGAAGATAACGAAATCGATATTCGCCGTGCCCTCTTCGCCCGAGGGCGCCGTCAGCACCGTGAAGATCGACGGATCCGGATGGTCAAAGAGGATCGCGCCGACGGGCGAATAGGTCTTGAGGTCGTATTTGTAGGGCGCGTAGTTGCCATGCCAGGCGATGACGTCGAGCGGCGAATGGCCGATCTCGGTTACGTGGAAACCGCCGCACCACTTCACATGCACGCGGCAGGGCGTCTCCTTCTCCTCGAAGGCGGCGACCGGCGTCTTGAAATCGCGCGGATTAGCCAGGCAGTTTGCGCCGATCGGACCGCGATCCGGCAGCGTGAACTTGGCGCCGTAGTTTTCGCAGACATAGCCGCGCCAAACCTTCTCGTCGCCAAGTCGCGTCACCTTGAACATGGTGCCGCGTGGCACGATGCAGATCTCGGAGGGTTCGACGTCCATCTTGCCGAGCTCGGTGAACACCTGGATCGCGCCCATTTCCGGAACGATCAGCAGCTCGCCGTCGGCATTGAAGAAATAGTCGTCCACCATGTCGGCGTTGAAGGCATAGGCATGCGCTGCCATGCCCGAATGCGTCGGCGCATCGCCCGCCGTCGTCATCGTGCGGATGCCCTGCAGGAAGTTCAGCTTTTCCGTCGGCTCCGGCAGTGGATTCCAGCGCAACTGGCCAAGCGCCAGGGAATGCTCGGCGACATGCGGCGCCGTCTTCCAGTGCGGATAGTCGATTTTGTTGAAACGTCCGGTGTGGCGAACGCTCGGGCGGATGCGATAAAGCCAGGACCGCTCGTTGGTGCCGCGCGGCGCGGTAAAGGGGGAGCCCGAAAGCTGCTCGGCATAGAGGCCATAGGCACATTTCTGCGGGCTGTTCTGCCCTTGCGGCAGGGCGCCCGGCAGGCTCTCGGTCTCGAAATCATTGCCGAAGCCGGGCATGTAGCCAAGCGCTTCGTTGGCCTTAGCCAGTGTCCCGGCCTGTTTTCCTGCCTTGTCCAGCATCGTCGATCCTCCTCCTCATGGCACCCTGCTTCGGCTTCGCGAAGCGACCTGTTCACAGGTCCGGCGCAATTCCAAATACCGCGGCGACGGCCTTTTCCCAGGGTGGACGCAGGCGTCGCCTTCGGCATATTAGTTGCAATCGTAACTATCGATTTTGTAACTATCAAGGATGCCCGATGGCCGCCGATGGCTTCGAACTCAATGCCTTCCTACCCTATCGGCTGAACCGCGCCGAGGAGTTCGTCGCGCTGCGCTTTGCCGCCCAGTACAAGGCGCGCTACCAGCTCACGCGCCCGGAATGGCGCACTCTGGCCGCCCTCGGCAGCACAAGCCGCCCGATGACGGCCACCGAAGTCGGCGCGCACTCGGCCATGCACAAGACCAAGGTCAGCCGCGCCGTCGCCTTGCTCGAAGAACGCCGCTGGCTGACGCGGCGCGAAGACGAAAACGACCGCCGCATCGAACATCTGGAACTGACGAAGACCGGCATCCGGGCCTATGGCGAATTGACGGAGCTTGCCGTCCGCTATCAGGCGGAACTCGACACGCTGATCGGGCCGGCCGGGATACAGGCGCTCGCCGTCGGGCTGGAAGCAGTGGAACGCGCTATCGGCAGGTTCGACCCTCCGCCCTCTGCCTGAGGCTTCAGCCCTTCATCCGCTCGGGGATCGGCACGCCCTCGAAGCTCTTCAAGGTTTCAAGCACGATCGACGTCTTCACATGCTGCACGCTGTCGTGCGGCAGAAGCACGTCATTGACGAAGCGCGACAGCCCCGCAAGATCCGGCGTCACCACCCGCATGTGGTAGTCCATCTCGCCGGTGAGCGCATAGGCCTCCAGCACCTCCGGCAGGCCGGAAATGAGCTTGCCGAAGCGCTTGGCATTGTCGCGATTGTGGGTGGCGAGCGTGACCGAGATCACCACCATCAGATCGAGGCCGAGCTTCTGCCGGTCGATCTGTGCCTGGTAGCCGGTGATGTAGCCTTCCGCTTCAAGCCGGGTGCGCCGGCGCGAACATTGCGATGGCGAAAGCGCGATGCGTTCCGACAGTTCGTTGTTGGTCAGATGCCCGTCACGCTGCAATTCGCTGAGGATCTTGAGATCGAACCCGTCAAGCTGCTCCATTCGTGCATCCTAATACGCAATTTTGCATGTTTCGTGCGCCATTCTGTCTAAACCGCGCAAGAATACAAGCATCATGCATGGGAATTGCGTCATACTCCAGCAAAGTTTGGAAGAATAAGAGGAGACTTCCGATGGGCCCCTTCCCGCATGACGCCCCGCCGGCAACGATTACCGCTGACAATCCCGCCGGCACCGACGGCTTCGAGTTCGTCGAATTCGCCCATCCGGAACCGGAAAAGCTGGCCGAGCTCTTTACTCGCATGGGCTACAGCCCGGTCGCCAAACACAGAAGCAAGAACATCACCGTCTGGCGCCAGGGCGACATCAATTACATCCTGAACGCCGAGCCTGGCTCGCACGCCATGCGCTTCGTCGACGAACACGGCCCCTGCGCCCCGTCGATGGCCTGGCGCGTCGTCGATGCCAAGCACGCCTTCGAGCATGCAGTCTCGAAGGGCGCCATCCCTTACGAAGGCAGGGACAAGTGTCTCGATGTCCCGGCGATCGTCGGCATCGGCGGCTCGCTGCTCTATTTCGTCGAGACTTACGGTGCCAAGGGCTCGGCCTACGAGGCCGAATTCGAGTGGACCGGGGAGCGCAATCCGAAGCCCGAGGGCGTCGGCTTCTATTATCTCGACCACCTGACCCACAACGTCTATCGCGGCAATATGGACAAGTGGTGGGCCTTCTACCGCGAACTGTTCAACTTCACGCAGATCCACTTCTTCGACATCGACGGCCGCATCACCGGCCTCGTCAGCCGCGCGATCACCTCGCCCTGCGGCAAGATCCGTATCCCCTTGAACGAGTCCAAGGACGATACGAGCCAGATCGAGGAGTATCTGCGCAAGTACAAGGGCGAAGGCATCCAGCACATCGCCGTCGGCACCGAAGGCATCTACGATGCCACCGACAAGCTGTCGGACAATGGCCTGAAGTTCATGCCGGGGCCGCCGGAGACCTACTACGACATGTCTCACGACCGTGTGCACGGCCATGATGAGCCGATCGACAGGATGAAGAAGCACGGCATCCTCATCGACGGCGAAGGTGTCGTGAACGGTGGCATGACAAAGATCCTCTTGCAGATCTTCTCGAAAACCGTAATCGGCCCTATCTTCTTCGAGTTCATCCAGCGCAAGGGCGACGAGGGTTTCGGCGAGGGCAACTTCCGCGCTCTGTTCGAATCGATCGAAGCCGACCAGATCCGTCGCGGCGAACTGGGTCCGCAGGCGGCCGAGTAAGTCAGGTCCGGCATCGGCCGGACGCCACCGCCCAGTCAAATCAGCCTCTCGCCTCAAGCGAGGGGCTTTTTACTTTGGAGACCTGGGCCACCTGCGAGCCAGCCGCGCCCAGTGTACCCCCCAACGTGCCCCAAGAGGGGCACGCATCGGCGAGATGCCTCAGTTCGTGGCGTCGTTGACCACCCGCCAGTGTGGCCGACCAAGGTCGTGCGGCCAATCGATGACGTCGCGGTCGTTGAAGTAGACGACCTCGGCGAGATTGGGGAACTGCGAATCCGCTTGCGTCGCGGCGTTCATCCAGGGCTGCATATAGGCTTGGCTGCCTTCCCATCCGAGCTCGGCCACCCATATCGGCTTGTTGTATTTGGCGACCAGGTCGTAGCCGGGTTTCAGTGCCTCGGTGAAGGTCTTCGGCGCGCCGTATTCGATCTTGTCAAACGGTTCAAGCCCGAAGACCGAGAGGCCGACGAGATCGACGTAGTCATCGCCCGGATAGTAGTCGACCAGGTTCGGCAGCCCCTTGGGCGACCACATGATCTGCGCTTTTGGCGCTTTCGCCCGCACGATGTCCATCGCGTGCCGGTAGGCCTTGATCCAGTCCTGGGGATCCCAGCCGGCCCAGGAGAAACGCCCGGACGTATCTTCCATTTCCTGGCCCCAGCGCACGATGACTGGGCTCTTCAGCCCGGCAATCGTGTTGGCGATTGCTTCCATGTTGGCGTCATACTCACCTCTGAGCATGCGGTCGCGAAGCTGCGTCGGCGTCAGTTTCCAGTCCAGCGACCAGGACCAGGGCTCGATGGTGATCAGCAGGTTGCGATTGCGCTGGAGCGCGTACTCGTCGGCGACCTGCAGAGAGGCGAGGTCCACGTCTTCCCAAGGCAGGAACAGCGCCTCGGTCGAGACATCGCTCTGGGCGCCGAAATCGCCATGCGGATCATAGGCACCGAACTTCGTTCCGCCCGGGTGAATGACCGGACGTTTATCGCTCATCGTCTGTTCTGCACTGGTCGCAGGATTGGCTTTCTCCTGCGCCAACGCGGATACCAAGCTTGCACTGAGATCCAGCTGGAGAGCCAGAGCCGTGCATAGCGCGAATGCCAATTTGCGTTTCATTTCATCCTCCTGCAGCAGAACGTCTATTTCTTGGCCAGGAACTGTTCCTTCAGCCGGAGTGCCTTGGCCGTGATGTTGTCGTGTGCGACGAAGCGTTTGTACTCGTCACCGGCGCGGGGCTTGGCATGGCTGAAGACGTACCACTTCCCGTTGGGCACCTTGCGTTGATAGACCGTGTCGCCGATCCGGGCGTGACCGAAGCAGCTCCTGGCGTTGCCGGCATTGGCCGAGGTCGTCCAGGTGGCCTGCATGCACATCATGCCGAGGTCGCTGACGTACCAGTTGCCTTCGGCAAAGGAACGATCGCCCTTGCCCTTGTCGACGAACGCCACGAGCTTGCGCCCGTGGGCTTCGAACCGGGCACCGCCTGTCGACCATTCCCAGGTCTTGTTGCGGTAGAGCGAGTAGACCTCATAGGCGCTGAGCGGCTTTGGCTTGACTTCCATCTTCGCCTTGACCGGCTCGGCGCCGAAATAGACCGCGGCCGCTGCCAAAGGCACCAGCAGCGGGAGAGCTATGACTTTCAACGACCCTTTCATTGCATTTCTCCTCGCATTGGAGACCACACACACTCGACTGCTTGCCGTCGTCATGACGGCACATGAAACCGACCGACCTTCCTGGTCGTTATCGTTTCCCTGTTACTTTGTTGGCTGATATTCGATGCACTGATTTCGCCGCGCGCCTGCCCGTCGGATGGCTGTGAAAACCCTCTCCATTTCAGGCGGAAGCGAACGGTTTTGAGATTGGTGCCGCTGCCGGCACCGGCGACCGTGTATCTCGTTTCGGTGAAGCTCACGAACTGCAGGCCGTGCGACAGCGCCTGGGTTGCCTCGGCCCCATGGCGCACGGCCGATTGAGCCGAGAGCACCGAGACCAGCACCAGGCACCCGGCCGTCGCCGCCGTCATCGTCGACCGCGGGATCAGGGCCAACCGGTTTTCGCGTGCGTGGCAAATGAGGATCACCGCCACCAACCCCGCATAGATGAGCGCGTTGATGCCGGCGAAGACATAAAACCCGCGCGCCGTGCCGGCATCGGAGATACCCCAGGCGACCAGAGCCGATGCCAAGGCGAGCACCAGATAGGGCATCAGCACCCGCAGCGGCAAAGGCGCGGCGGCACCGCCACCCTTCGGCGTGATGCGGAAGTCGACGAAGGAGCCCGTCAGATGATCGCGCACCGCCGCAAGGCAACCGAGCAGCGACCAGGGCCAGCGTGCAAACAGGAACAGCGTGCCTTCCCAGCTCAGGACGCGTGCGTCATAGGGCCGGAACGTGCCCGTCGAGCGCCAGAAATAGGCAAGCGCGATCAGCACCAACGAGAGCGGCGCGAAATGCAGCAGAAATTCCGGATAGGTGACGGCGACGAAGGTCCGACCGGAGACGAGCGCCACGATCGGCATCAGGAACATCAGCGCCATGAACGACGAAAACAGCGGATACCAGAGCTGCGAGAACAGGAACTGGAACTTCAGCCGCGGCGACAGCTTCGGCACGTAGACCGGCGAGTATTTCAACAGGATCGTGACGAGGCTTCGCGACCATTGGAACTCCTGAACCACGAGATCGGCGAAATTGGCCGGTCCGTCGCCATGGGCGATCGCGTTCAGCGCATGCACGCCGCGCCAGCCATGGGCATTCATGATCAGCGTTGTCGAATGGTCTTCGGCAAGTTCGGGCCCAAGCCCACCGATCTGCTTCAGGGCCTTGGTCCGAACGGCATAGTGCGAACCGATGCACAGCGGCGCCCAGCCGTTGTTGTAGCCGGCCTGCAGCGAGCCGTGCATGCTGGCCTCCGCGTGGAGCCTCCCGCGCGCTGCCCAGCTGGTGGCGGCGTTGGCATCGCAGATGCTCGGCGCCGAGACATAACCGACCGACGGGTCGTTGAACGGGCGCAGCACCTCGACGAGATAGGTGGTTTCCGGCACATGATCGGCATCGAACTGGGCGACGAAATCGTAGCGCTCGTAGCCATAGTGATCGTAGAAATAGGCGAGGTTTCCCTCCTTGCACCGGGTCCGGCGCGGCCAGGAAGAGCGATGGTAGTCTGCGACGCCCTTTCGCGTGGAGATCATCACCCCGCGCGCCGCGCACCAGGCAATCGTGTCCGGTGACGGATCTTCGTCGGCGAGCCACACGTCGAATTCGCAGCCGGTCTGGTCGAGCATGGCGAGCAGCGTCTTGCGCACCACCGAAAAGGGTTCCGAAGGCGCCTTGGTCACCACCATCGCGACCCGCCCCTGCGGCACCCGGACGGCGCTTGCCGCCATAACCTTCGCGCCGGAAAAGATCACGATGAAATAGACCGGCAGCAGCGTGATCCATCCGACGACCACCGTGATCAGCACATAGGACGGCCAGTCGACGACGTGGGCGGGATCAAGCCACCACTGCCAGAAATACAGGAGGGCGCCAAACCATGCGGCAATGCCGAGGACATGGAGCAGTCGCAGCCGGCCCGAAAACAGGGCGGCGGGCGCCGAAGCGGCCTTCCGGCTCTGCCCGAAGGCGATCGTCTCATCCGGTTTCGCGGTTTCCAGCGACCAGTTCATGAGCGCACCTCCAGGCCGAAGCTCGGCGCGGCCGTCGCGATGATCGTGTCGATGTCCGAAAGCTGCGGACGGAAACCCAGCCTCTGGCGCGCCCAGTTTGTGTCGGCATAGAGAACCGGCGGGTCGCCGGGCCGGCGCGGCAGCATCTGCACCGGAACCGGCCGACCGGTGACCCGGTCGATGGCCGACAGCACCTGCCGGACCGACGTCCCATGGCCAGAACCGAGATTGGCGTGCAACACCTCGCCGCCGTCGCGCAGATAGTTCACCGCCGCCACATGCGCGTCGGCAAGATCGGTCACGTGGATGTAGTCGCGGATGCAGGTGCCATCCGGTGTCGCATAGTCGTCGCCGAAGACATCGAGCCTGTCGATCCGCCCGGCCGCCGCCATCAGCGCACGGGGAATGAGATGCGTTTCCGGATCGTGTTTTTCGGTCAGCTGCCCCTCCGGATCGGCGCCGGCCGCATTGAAGTAGCGCAGCGCCACCGAGCGGATGCCGTAGGCACGGGCATAGTCGCCAAGCATCAGTTCGATCATCAGCTTGGTGCGGCCATAAGGATTGATCGGCAGCTGAACCATGTCCTCGGTAATCGGCAGCTGCGGCGGGATGCCGTAGGTGGCGCACGAGCTGGAAAAGACGATGCGTCCAAGTCCGGTCGCCCGGCAGGCTTCCAGAAGCGCGATGCTGCCGGCGACATTGTTGGTGTAGTATTTTCCGGGATCCTCGACCGATTCCCCGACATAGGCGGATGCGGCAAAGTGGATGAGGCATTCGGGCGAATGGGTCCGGATAGCCGCCGCCAACCGTTCCTTGTCCTCGATCGCCCCCTCCACGAGGGGGCCCCATTTCACGTTGGCTCGATGCCCCGTCGAGAGATTGTCGTAGACGACGGGAACGATGCCCTGCTCAGCCAGACGCTTGCAGGTGTGGCTGCCTATGAAGCCGGCTCCGCCGGTGACCAGTGCGACGCGAGACATGTCATACCGCCTCTCCGGCCACTGCGCGACCGGCCGCACTGAGGCGCTCGTCGAAATGGGCGATCGTGCGCTCAAGGCCTTCGCGCAGCATCACCTTCGGCTCCCATGCGAGCTCGCCACGCGCCTGGGTGATATCGGGTCGCCGCTGGCGGGGATCGTCGGTGGCCGCCGCCAGATGCACGATGCGCGAGCGCGAGCCCGTCATCGAAAGCACCATTCGCGCGAGCTCGAGAACCGTGAACTCTCCGGGATTGCCGAGGTTGATCGGCCCGGTGCACGGGTCGGCCGAGACCGAAAGGCGGAGGAAACCGTCGATCAGGTCGTCGACATAGCAGAAGGACCGGGTCTGGTGCCCGTCACCGTAGATCGTCAGGTCCTTGCCCTGCAGGGCTTGGACGACGAAGTTCGATATCACCCGCCCGTCATCGGGCCGCATGCGCGGACCGTAGGTGTTGAAGATACGCGCGACCTTGATCTTCACGCCGTAAGTCCGGTGGTAGTCGAAGAACAGCGTCTCGGCCGACCGTTTGCCTTCGTCATAGCAGGCTCGCGGCCCGATCGTGTTGACGTTGCCGAAATAGGTTTCCCGCTGCGGACTGGTCAGCGGATCGCCATAGACTTCCGAAGTCGAGGACTGGATGACGGTGGCGCCAGTGGCCTTGGCGTTTTCGAGCGCATGCAGCGCGCCGAGAACGTTCGTCATCAATGTCCCGACCGGGTCCGCCTGATAGTCCGGTGGTGACGCGGGGGAGGCAAAGTTGAAGATGACATCGGCATCGATCAGGTAGGGCTTTCGAACGTCGTGATCGATGATGTGGAGATGGGGGTCCTGCGCCAGATGAGAGAGATTTTCGCGCCGGCCGGTCGAAAAGTTGTCAAGACAGATGACCGTATGACCCAGGGAAATAAGTCTTTCGCAAATATGAGATCCGAGAAAACCACTTCCACCCGTTACTAGTATTCTCTTCGGTATTCCTGCGATCTTCTTAAGAAACTCCCGCTGTCCGACCACGGACAGCGGTCCCGTGACGACCTTTCGCATGCGCACCTCCAATTATTAAACTCACCATTTTCGTTGGTGATTTGGAGACGGGATGCGAGCGCAATAGATAATAAAAATATTCTCTTTATTACAACGACACGCACAACCCGACAAAAAATAAACTATTCAATTTCAATCAATATTTTTTAGATTCTCAATTTCAATATTAGCTAATTATCAAATACGAACCGTCCAGTCAATATGTATGGAATTTATTTCCAGTAAATAATCCAAAATTACAACAAATTACTATTGACATAATCATATGTGATTACATTTCAGCCAATCCAGGCCAAAAGTAACGAAATATTTACCAGTATATTCTAGGGTAATTTTCGGTGTGATCTTTCGAGCTTTCACTGTCGAGGAGACATGCCACAGCGGGACCGCCCGGCCAATCGCCGGGGCAGGCTCAAAGTAGCATTTGATTTCGGGAATCAGCCCCAGGAGAACGCACCTGGGGCCGAATACGTCGCGCCTAGTTCTTCCAACGCGACAGGAGGACGTCGCCGTTGCGCTCCGTCGCCGAATCGTTGGTGAAGTATCGAGACGCCGCTTCCGTACGGTTGCGAACGTTCATCTTCTTATAGATGTTGCGGACGTGAACCTTGACGGTATTTTCCGACAGCCCGAGCCGGTCCGCGATGATCTTGTTCTGCGTGCCCTTGCAGATCAGATCGAGGATCTGGACCTCGCGTGTCGTCAGGCCATCGGGGCCAGCATCGCGCTTGCGCCGTCCTGTTCCCGAAACGGTCGTCTGGCCCGGGGCCTCCCCGCGCCGGCCATAAAGGCTGTTCGCCGCGAAAGGCTCGGGAGAAAGCCGCCGCAGCAGAGCCGCCGGGAAATGTTCGCCGCCCTTCATCAGTAAGTCGATGGCCGCAAGGCAGACATCCAGATTGAGGTTCAACGGCAGGACGCCATGGATGAGGCGCTCTTCGACGAAGCCGGCAATCGACGGATCGAGTTCCTCGGCATTCTCCACCACCAGGCCAATCGATGCCCGCGGGTGGAACTCGTGAATGGTCCGCAAGATAGCCGGAAAGGACTTGGGAGGCATCCGGTACAGCATGATCAGCGTGACATCGACGAGACTACCGTCAAGCAGATTGTCGGGATCGGAGAAGCTGACGATATCGTGCCCTTGAAACCTGGACCCGACGGCCTGCATCAGGCATTCGGCGAACAGGTCGATCTTGGCGAGCATTACGATTTTTTTCTTTTGTGACAAAGCCTTGTTGTTATCTTCAAAATCACCCACGTTGGAGCTTCCAGGATACATTACGCCCTCCTAGGATTTTTCCATTTATTTTTATGGGTGCCCCGGTCTGGCCGTGGGCACGCCCCACTTTCAAAAAATTTATTCGGAACCACTTATGCGTCACGATTATTCCTGTGCGATAAAATTCGCGATAGCTAATGTAACGTAAAGATCTCCGCAACGAAACAGCCCAAAAGGATTAGAGAAGCGCCGGAAGGGCACTTAAATCGTTATAAATCGAACCATCTTTGGGTTATATTGCTAACGTTCTGTTTACCAAGACGCGGAACGCTCTCAAAAACAAGCCTCTAGGATACCCCCAGCAGAGCGAGCGTCCTATGCATTTCTGCCAAGACGGACCCGACGGCGCGCGATAAATGGATTAGTTAAGCGGCCTCGTGCAGCCGCGCTTACCCCCCCTCTTCCGCTCCGATATACGCAGGAATACTTAGTTGGTACTAGGAGGCCCGTCCGCTGCTGTCGACGATAGCCCGAAGCCAAGCGCAAAGCGTGGAAAGCGCGGAGGTATCGGTCGGCAGATGCCCCTGAAAAAGCAGGGGATTTCCTCGCTGCGCCAATGGCTTGCGGTCGATGGCTAGGCGAGAAAGTGTCAGTAATTACAAACCACTAACTAGAATTGGTATCTTCCGCGCCACGCCATTTGGTGTCAAATTGAGCGTTCGTTCCGGAAGATCAAAAGGGAGCGGCTGAGCGCCACCAAGCGCTTCCAGCCGTGAGAAGCCTCGACCTCCGGAGAGTAGCGTCAGCGTTCCACCGAGTAAGCGTAAAGCAAGTCAACATACAAACCGGACCTAAATCCGGGCATAAATTATATAAAAAAGTAAAAACTAAAATAAATTTAGCAAAAAAGCGAAAATCTCTAAATCAAGATATTATCGTTCTTCCAAACGGAGCCAACACCGGAAAAATACCGTAAGAGTTAAGGGTATTTGGTGTTGGCCTCCCCTTTTTCCGAAATCCGCTCCAGCAACGAAAACCGCGCCCGGCGACGTCAGGCAACGCCGAAAGAGGCAGCCATGATCAGCGCGCCTGGAAAGCGGCGCGCTGCCTGTCACTCAATGATGCAATCGGGCACCACGCGGCGACACCGCAAGGCGGCTCGCCGCTGCGATCACTTCTTGCTCAGCGCCTGCGCCAGCTGATCGACAATGTCCTGTTGCGACTTCAGGCCCGATGCCGTGAGGTAAAGCTTGGCGGAGTCGAGATAAACGACGTGTCCGTCCTTCCAGGCCTTGGTCTGCCGCACGAGTTCGTTGTCGAGCAGGGCCGCTGCCGGCTGTGCCTGCTGGCCGATGGCTGCATCGCGATCGACGACGAAGATCCAGTCGGGGTTGGTTTCGAGAATGTATTCGTAGGAAACCGCCTGGCCGTGGGTCGCGACCTGCAGCTCGGGATCGGCCGGCTTGATCCCGAAGACGTCATGCAACGCGCCGAAGCGCGATCCCTTGCCATAGGCGCTGATCTTTCCGCCGGTCGTCAGCAGGATGAGACCCGTTCCACGTTCCGCAGCAAGGCCACGCAGCGCCTCGATCGAGGAATCGAGCTTGGCGATGCTTGCCTTGATCTCGGCTTCTTTGCCGAAGATCTCGCCGAGGATCTCTGCATTCTTCTTGACGCTGCCGATCAGATCCTTGTCGTCCGAGGTCAGGTCGATCGTCGGTGCCAGTTTGGCGACTTCAGCATATTTCGCCTGCGACCGCCCGCCGACGATGACGAGGTTGGGCTCCGCCGCATTGATCGCCTCGAAGTCGGGTTCAAACAGCGTGCCGATCTTCGCATAGGTGTCGGCCTTGTACTTTTCGAGCGACGGCGGGACGGCCGATCCGGGGACGCCGGCGACGGCGACGCCGAGCATATCCAGCGTTTCCAACATGCCGAAATCATAGACCAGCACGGTCTTCGGGTTTTTCTCCACCTCGGTGACGCCGCTGCTGTGTTCGATCTTCAGTGTTTCGGCCATCGCCACCGATGCGCCGCCAACCGTCATCACGGCCGCGACGAGCAGTCCGCGCAAACCATTAGAGAAGGGAGATATATTCATGACTATTTACCTCATGTTTTCTCCTCCTCCCTAGCGCGATTTTGCCGGGAGGGCAATGCGCGCATTCCGCGTCATTCCCGCCTCACAAAACTTGACGAAGCCGATCATATATATGACTAAGGCGAGCCTTCGATCGAGCACCTCCTCACGGCCGCAAGCCTCAGGGGTTTCGTTGCGGCGGTCGATGGAAAAATGCAGCCACGGATACGAGAGCGGTGATCAGAACGAAAAGCAGCTGGAGCGTGACGCAACCATGAGGCCGGTCCTGTTCGCCATCCCGGTCGTCCTGTTGCTTGCCGCCGTCAGCGTCTTTACCGGTGTCGGCAGTCTTGCGGCCAGCGACGACGGCCGCGGCTGGCTTCTGGTCGTCGAAAGCCGCCTGCCACGCACACTGGCGCTGATGCTCGCAGGCGCCGGCCTCGCCGTGTCCGGCACGATCATGCAGATGCTGGCGCGCAACAGCTTCGTCGAGCCGTCGACCGCCGGCACCGCCGAGTCCGCCGCCCTCGGAATGCTTCTGGCCATGCTGATCGCGCCGGGCCTGCCGGTGGCAGGCAAGATGGCCTTCGCCACCCTGACCGCGCTTGCCGGAACCGCCCTGTTCCTGCAGATCCTGCGCCGCGTTCCGCTGCGCTCGGCGCTGATGGTGCCGCTGATCGGCCTCATGCTCGGCGGCGTGGTCAACGCCGTTACCACCTTCATCGCCTATCGCTACGACCTGATGCAGTCGATGGGCGCCTGGATGTCCGGCGATTTCTCGGTCGTCCTTCGCGGACGCTACGAGCTGCTGTGGATCGGTTTCGCGCTGACGCTGGTCGCCTACGCGACCGCCGCGCGCTTCACCGTCATTGGCATGGGCGAGGCGATCGCCCGCAATGTCGGGCTCGACTACGACAAGGTGGTCATCCTCGGACTTGCCATCGTCTCCATGGTCACGGCGACGGTGGTTGCGACCGTCGGTATGATCCCGTTCCTAGGCCTCGTCGTTCCCAATATCGTCAGCCTGACCCTTGGCGACAATCTCAGGCGCACATTGCCGGTGGTCGCCATCTCCGGCGCTGGGCTGGTTCTCGCCTGCGACATCGTTGGGCGAATGGTGATTGCGCCCTACGAGGTGCCGGTGGGCACGGTCATGGGCGTGATCGGCAGCCTCGTCTTCCTTTATCTCCTGCTTTCGAGGCGGTCCCATGCAGGCTGATGCCAAGCGGATCTCTCCGTCGACCGTCCTTCTTGCGTCCGCTGCGCTGGCGCTGCTGTCGATGATCGCCTTCATGACCATCGGCGCGAAGGGAAGCTGGAGCTTCATCCTCTCTTTCCGCGGCACAAAGCTTCTCGGCATGGTGCTGGTCGCCTACGCGATCGCCGTCTCGACGGTGCTGTTCCAGACGATTTCCGGTAATCGCGTCCTGACGCCGTCGATCATCGGTTTCGACGCCATGTACACGCTGCTGCAGACGGTCATGGTGTTCTTCCTCGGCGCCGCCGGCGCGGCAAGCATGAACCCGCAGATGCAGTTCACGCTCGAAACGACCGTGATGGTCGGCCTGTCGCTGCTCCTGTTCCGCGCCCTCTTTTCCGGCGGCAGCCGTAGCCTGCATCTCCTGATGCTGGTCGGCGTCATTCTCGGGGGCCTGTTCCGCAGCCTCTCCTCGTTCCTGCAGCGCATTCTCGACCCCAACGACTTCATCGTCCTGCAGGACAGGTTGTTTGCAAGCTTCAACAGTATCGATGCCAACCTGCTCGGTATTGCCGCCGCAGCCACCCTCGCCGTGACCTTCGTCCTGTGGCGGCTGTCGCCCACCTTCGACGTGCTCTCGCTCGGGCGCGAGGCGGCGATCGGGCTTGGCGTCGACCATCAGCGCGTGGTGACGCTTCTCCTGGTGCTGATCGCCGTGCTGGTCTCGGTCTCCACCGCGCTCGTCGGGCCGGTCACCTTCTTCGGTCTGCTCGTTGCAAGTCTCGCCTGGCAGCTGTCACCCACCGCCACCCACCGCTTCGTCCTGCCGGTCGCAGTCTTTATCGCGGTCGCGACGCTCGTCGGCGGCCAGGTCATCCTCGAGCGGCTGTTTTCCTTCAACACGGCGCTCAGCATCGTCATCGAATTCTTCGGTGGCCTAGTCTTCATCTTCCTGCTCGTCCGAGGCTCCGCGCGATGATCGAGATCCAAGAGGTAACGAAATCCTATGGCGGCACCGCGGTCGTCGACCGGGTGTCGCTGACGCTACCCGCAGGCGGCCTGACCTCGATCATCGGCCCAAATGGCGCCGGCAAGTCGACGCTTTTGTCGATCGTCAGCCGGCTGATGCCGATGGATACGGGCAAGGTGCTGGTCGACGGCCTCGACGTCAGCCGCGCCGCCGGCGACGTGCTTGCCCGGCGGCTGTCGATCATGCGCCAGGACAACCATATCAGCGCGCGCCTGAGCGTGCGCGACCTTGTCGCCTTCGGCCGCTATCCCTATTCCAAGGGACGGGTGACGGCGGCCGATGCGGAGCATATCGACCGATCGATCGCCTATCTTGGGCTCGAACCCTACCAGAACCGCTTTCTCGACGAACTCTCCGGCGGCCAGCGCCAACGCGCCTTCATCGCCATGGTGCTGTGCCAGGACACCGACTACATGCTGTTCGACGAGCCGCTCAACAATCTCGACATCAAGCATGCGGTCGAGACGATGAAGCTCCTGCGCCGGCTGGCCGACGATTTCGCCAAGACGGTGGTCGTCGTGCTGCACGACATCAACTTCGCCTCCGCCTATTCCGACCGCATCGTCGCCATGCAGGGCGGCCGCCTCGCCTTCGAGGGACCGCCGCAAGACATGATCGTGCCGTCGCGGTTGCAGGCGATCTTCGATGTCGACTGCCGCGTCCATGCCGTCGGCGAGACGCGCCTCGTCAACTATTTCGATTAGAACGCAGACATACGCCTTGGCCCGAATGCGCGAAGCGCGCTGCACGGACACCCATGCAGCGCGCTTCGACAATGATCATGCCGGGAACAGGGCGGACGCTATCCGGCCGCGCCGGGTGCGCCCTCCTTGCCGATCCGGGCCGCATCCGCCGCGTGGTCCTCGTCCGTCACGGAGGAGAAGCGCTTCAGCCAGCGGCCCATCTTCGTGTTGATGTCGTCCATCACGGTGAACATCACCGGCACGAAGACAAGGCTCAGCATCGTCGACGTGATCAGGCCGCCGATCACCGCAACCGCCATCGGCGCGCGGAAGGCGGCACCGGCGCCGACGCCGATGACTGCCGGGACCATGCCCGCCACCATGGCGATCGTCGTCATGATGATCGGCCGCGCGCGGGTGACGCCCGCCGTCAGCAGCGCCGTGCGCCGGTCGGCACCTTCGTTGCGGCACTCGATCGCATAGTCGACCAGCAGGATCGAGTTCTTGCAGACGATCCCCATCAGCATCAGGATCCCGATCATCGACGAAAGGTCGAGTGCCGCACCGAACAGGATCAAAGCCAGCGCCGCGCCGCCGATCGACAACGGCAGGGCAACGAGGATGGTCACCGGCTGCAGGAAATCCTTGAACAGCAGGATCAGAACCGCCACGACCATCAGGATGCCGGCAAGCAGCGCCAGGGCGAAGTTGCGGAACATCTCCGACATGTATTCCGCGTCGCCATAGTTGGCCTGCGTCACGCCCGTGGGCAGTTCCTTCATGGCCGGCAATGCCGAAATCGCCTCGAAGGCCGTGCCGAGTGTCATGCCGTTGAGGTTTGCCTCGACGGCGATCAGACGCTTGCGATCGAGACGCTCGACGCTGCTTTCCTCGGCACCGAAGGAGACGTTGGCGACGGACGTCAACGGCACCAGGGCACCCGCATTCGTGCCCACCCGCAGATTGCGCAAGGTGTCGAAATCGCCGCGGGCCGACCGGTCGAGCATCACCCGGATCGGCACCTGGCGGTTACCGAGGTTGAACCGCGCGGAGTTGCTCTCGCTGTCGCCCATCGTCGCGATACGGGCGACGGTGCCGATCGAGGTCACCGACACGCCGAGCCTTGCCGCCTCGTCGAAGCGCGGCTTGACCAGAAGCTCGGGCGAAAGCAGCGGCTCGGTCGACCGAACGCTGATCAGCCCGGGGAGTGCACGCATCTCGTTTTCCAGACGCCGCACCGAAGCCATCAACGTTTCCGGGTCATCGCCCGTCAGGTAGATGGAGAGGTCCTTCGCGCCTTCGGTCGAGGAGAAGGTTGCCTGGATGTCGGGGGTCTCCGCCAGCAGGGGCCGCAACGACAGTTCGAAGGACTTGCGGTCGAGTTCACGCTCCTTGCGCGGCTTGAGCTTGATGCGCAGCGATACCTCGTTGAGACTGTCGGTCGTCGCCAGAACGTTCTCGACTTCCTTGCGTTCCTTGAGCTTGGCCACCAGATCGTCGGAAATGCGCGCGGTTTCCTGGAGCCTCGTGCCGGGCGGCAGCGTGATCTTGAGCTGCGAGACGTTGCTGTCGCTCGTCGGCATGAAACCCGTCGGCAGCATGCTCAAAAGCGCGATCGAGCCGACGAAGATCAGCGCGACCATCGAAAGCGCGGTCTTGCGGTGATCGAGGGTCCAGCCGAGCATGCTGCGATAGGCGTCGCTGATGCGCGACGGCTTGACGGCATGGCCGTGACCAGGTTTCGGCCGCAACAGATAGGCCGCCATCAGCGGCGTCAGCAGGCGTGCCACCAGCAACGAGAACAGAACGGCGATCGCGACGGTCAGGCCGAACTGCTTGAAATATTGCCCGACCGCACCACCGATGAAGCTCACCGGCGCAAAGACGGCGACGATCGTCAGCGTCGTTGCGACGATCGCAAGGCCGATCGCATCGGCCGCATCGATTGCCGCGATAAACGGCCGCTTGCCCATGTCGACATGCCGCTCGATATTCTCGATTTCGACGATCGCATCGTCGACAAGAATGCCGATGACCAGCGTCAGGGCCAGAAGGCTGATGCCGTTGAGCGTGAAGCCGAGCAGGTCCATCACCGCGAAGGTCGGCAGGATGGAGAGCGGCATGGCAAGCGCCGAGATCAGCGTCGCCCGCCAGTTTCGCAGGAAGGCGAAGACGACGACGATGGTTAAAAGTGCGCCTTCGATCAAAGCCGTGACGGCCGCATCGTAGCTCTCCTGCGTATACTCGACGAGAGAGATCAGCTCGGTCATCTCGACGCCGGGGGTGCGCGCCTGGATCTCCTTCAGCCGCTCGATGACGCGCTCGGCAACGACCGTGTCGCTCGCTCCCTTGCTGCGCGAAACCGAGAAGCTCACGATCGGTTCGCCATCGAAATGGGCAAAGCTGCGCGGCTCGGACGATGTGTCCTCGATCGTCGCGATGTCGGAGAGCTGCAGCCAGCGGCCGCCTGCAAGCGGGATCGAAAGCTGTCGGAGCTCGTCCACCGAACCGGCACTGCCGACGGTGCGGATCGACTGTTCGCGTCCGCCGATTTCGCCACGACCGCTCGGGATGTTGATGTTGATTTCCCTGAGCGCCGTGTTCACCTGATCGGCCGTCACGCCAAGTGCCAGCAAGCGTTCGGGATCGAGCGAAACGCGCACTTCGCGGCTGACGCCGCCGAGACGCTGCACCTTCTGCACGCCGGGCAGCGTCAGCAATTCGCTGGTGATCGTGTCATCGACGAACCAGGACAGCTCCACTTCCGACATGTGGGGCGCCCGCACGGCGTAGTAGACGATGGCGCTGCCGTCGACGTCGAGGCGCGAGACGATCGGCTCCTGAATGGATTGCGGCAGGTCGGCGCGGATCTGCGCCACGGCCTCGCGCACGTCGTTTGCCGCCCGGTCCGGATCCGTGCCGATCTTGAATTCGACCGTGGTCGTGGAGACGCCGTCGGTAATGGTCGAGCGGATGTGACTGACCCCGACAAGGCCGGAGGCGACCCCTTCGACGCGGCGCGTCACCTGCGTTTCCATTTCGCCCGGCTGCGCGCTCGGTTGCGTGATCGTCACCGTGACGATCGGGAAGGATACGCTCGGATTGGCGTTGACCGGCAGCCTCAGAAACGAGGCGATCCCCATCAGCGTCAGCACGACGAAGAGAACGATCGTCGGAACCGGCTTGCGGATCGCCCAGGCGGAGATGTTGCTCGTCATTGCTGGTCGCCCGTCTGCATCGGCTGGACGTCTTTCGTTGCGACCGCTTCGCCTTCGCGCAGCGACGCCCCGGATTTAAGGACGACCCGTTCGCCGGTCGAAAGGCCCGAGGTAATCTCCACCTTGCCGCCCTGGCGCATGCCCGGCTTGACCGACTTGCGCACGACCTGGCCCCCATCGACGACGAAGACCGAGACGGCGCCATCCGGCGCACCGAAAAGCAGGGCGGAATCGTCGACCATGATCGCCTTGCGCTCGCCCACCACGATCTCCGCCCGGCCGAACGTGCCCGCGAAAGGCGGACGCCCGGTGGACAGCGTGACTTGCGCGGTGCCAAGGCGGGTCTCGCGGTCGATCTTCGGGTTGATTACCCGCACATGCCCCTGGAGCCAGTCGGCTCGGCCCGAAAGCTTGACCTTCACGGTCTGGCCAACCGCGAGCAACGGCAGTTCGGTTTCCGGCACGTCGGCCGCAAACTCGATTTCGCCACCGCGAATGAGCTTGAGCAGCGGGTCCGAGCCCGCAAGCGCACCGGCGCGCGCCAGCCGTTCCGAAACGATCCCGTCGGCAGGTGCCACGATCACGGCACGATCGAGCCTTCGGCGCGCCTCGGCCTCAAGCGCTTCCGCCTGGTCGTAATCGGCCCGCGCGACCTCGACAGCCTGTTCGGCAAGGGCGAGCGCGGAGACGCGTTCCTCGAGAATGGTCGCGGCCTGAAGGTGGCTCAACTGGCGGGCGCGCGCGAGTTTTCGCTGTTCCTGCGTGACCGTCTCTTCCTCCCGCGCCATCGCTGCACTGGCGCGCGCGACGCGGCCCTTGGCCTCGCGCAGAAGGTTCTCCAGCATGTCGGTTTCCAGCCGGGCGAGCACCTGCCCCGCGGCTACCCGATCGCCGATCTCGACCTCGACACTGGCGATACGCTGGTCAGTCAAGGTTGTGCCGACGGCAATCTCCTCGCGGGCAACGAAGATGCCGGCAAAGGAGCGTGTCCATTGCTGTGGGCGGCTGTCGGCAACGAGCGTCGTTACCGTGCGGGTGGCAGACGGGGCGGGAACGGAGGCGGCGGCCTCCCCCGAGGCGCGCGCCGGACCAGCAGCCGCCGCAATCATAAGCAACGCTGCAAGAGCGACGTTCAACTCAATTGTACGTCTCATTTCATTGGCTTTCCATTGGCGGGGCCGGCGGCGTGATGCGCCTGCGATACCGGATCCCGGGTCGGGCAAAGGGCGTCGATAATTTATTAGATCATTCAATCTAACAATAGAATTCATCAAACGCGACAATTGTAAGGCAGATCACACACGAGCATTGCGGGAAGATGGCGGAGATCATGCAAACGGCCGGCGGCCTTGACACCGATCGTCTGCCCACCGAAATCAGAGTGCTTGATCTAATAATTGAACGGCATGCAAGGAGAACCGGCGATGCGCAAGATCGACCCCGAAAAACATGCGGCCAGGCGTCGGCTGATTCTCGATGCGGCAATCGCCTGCTTTTCGCGCAAGGGTTTTCACGGCACGTCGACGGCCGAGATCTGCGCCGAGGCAGGCATGAGCCCGGGAAATCTTTTCCATTATTTTCCGACCAAGCACACCATCATCGCGGCGATCGTGGAAGAGGAACGTCAAGAAACGGCGGAGATTTTCCGAAAGCTGGGCGAAGAGGAGGATCTGTTCGCCGCCTTGCTGGGCTTTATGGATAGCGTTCTCGAACTCGCGGGCGATCCTGCCTATTCGAGCCTCGCGCTCGAAATCGCCGCCGAAGCGATGCGTGACGAGCGCATCGGGACGCTAGCGGCGACGAACGACGCGGAACTCCAGTCGGCGCTCGTGGCACTCCTGCGCAACGCCGCCAGCCGAAACCAGATCGACAGGACCCTCGACGCGGAGGGCGCTGCCCGCTGGATCGCCGCGATCATCGACGGCATCTTCAGCAGGGTCGCGGTCGATCCCGGCTTCAAGCCGAAGGAGGAAGGTGTGCTGCTACACCGCCTGTTGAGCCGCTTTCTGCGCACGCAAGACTGAGCGTGAGAAATACGAAACCGCAGCGGCCCTTCGGCACCCTGCGGTCTCCTGTTGCCGGCCCGCCTCGGCTTGAAGCCGAGGCAGTTCGTCGAAGCAATCTCAGGAATGCTTCTGGATGACGCCGTAGACGATGTTGCGGTTGGCACCGAAGAAGACGCGCGCGTCGATCGCAGACTTCCCGGCACTCTTGTGGATGATGTTCCACATGTCCACTTCGGAACGCAGCAGCAAGGCCCAGTTCATGAAGGTCTCCATGTAACCGTCGACACCGATGTCCTGGGCGAAGTTGGCAAAAAGGAAGACGCCGTTCGGCTTCAGCATCTGCAGGCAGCGATGCGTCAGCTTGATGGCCACCTTGTCGGCGAGATAGTCGTAGAGACCGGCCGCATAGATGAAGTCGAACGTGCCGAGCTTCTGGTCGCGGCCGAGCAGGCTGCGAACGGAACCGTCGACCGCTTCGATCGCCGTGCCGTAGAAATCGCGGCTGATCGATCCGACACTGAGAGGATCCTGATCGAGCGCCACCCAACGCTTGATGCGGCGTTCCTCGAGCGCTTTGGAGCGGTTGGCTTCCCGCAGATGACCCGCGGCAATCGTCAGGATCTCCGCCTCGGAACCCCGGCTCGCCGCGATCTCGTCGACGTGGCGCGTGAGGATATCGCGGCGTTCGCGCACCGCCACCGAGGACGAAGCGTCCTTCGTGTAGTCGTAAAGGGCGCGCCCGACCGGCGACGCCTGCTCGATTTCGCCGGCAACGCTCGCATGGCCGTAGATGAAGTCGAGCAACTGCGCGTCACCCGAATATCCCCTGGGCTTGTCGAACGACCACCGGGTGAACGGATCCTGCAGGAAGTACTCCGAAACCGGGTGATCCTGGGCAATCGGGATTAGCTCCTGCCACACGCTCGGGTGGTATTTGGCACGGGTCTGGTGGAGGGAGGCCGCGAGCCGGTCGATAATTTTCGACGCATCCGTTCCTTGAATGAATTGTTCCTGAGCGACCCTGAGAATCAATGCGAGCTCGGCCTTGGCGGTCGAGAGCTGTTCGTCATGTCGTTCGCCGCGGGGCGAAACGAACTCATCAGCCATTGCCTTGGGAGTAATGAGGCTCTGACCGTCGAAAACAGTCTGAAATTGGCGCACGCGAGACCATCCGTTAAAGCTTTGTTAACAATAGTCGCGAAGATGCGCGCATTACGGCTCGGAATGCAAGTTTTTGTATATAATAAGGTAAATACTCGGAGCTCACCCCTTTGGGTGATACCGATTCGCAGATGCCCTGACCCATTAATTTAACAAAACTTAATGGACACCTCCTATCATGCCTCGCAGCGTTTCCCGCCCTTGTTGCATATGGGCCGCGGCGAACACGCAGGGAGTGTCCGAAACAACGTCCATTGATGGAAAAGCGACGACAGATTTCCGTTGACCGTGACGCAGCGCGATGGATCAGTGCATGAAGCACACGTTGGCCGACGTAGTTGACATCGACCTACACAAGCAGCCGCACAGGCCGCACCTGGCTGAGCTTCAGACCCTCTATCGTATGGAGGGCGAGGCTGGCCGGCGCGCCTCGACCCGGCAGGGGCTGTGGGTTGCCGTCGTCGTCTACCTGCTCTTCTTCATCCCGGACATCCTGCTCGTCCCCGACGTCGCCTTCTACACGATCGTCTCGCGCCTCTTTGTCGGCATCGGCTCGCTTCTGACCTTCGAGATCCTGTTTCGGCTGAAGGCCCAGACCAAATGGCTCGACGGCACCTGCGCCGCAGCCCTCGTCTTCGGCTACATAGGCTGGCTCGTTCCGGCGATGATGACGGCCGATACGAGCAGCATGTCCTACTACATGATCTTCGGCGCCATCTTCATGATGGGCGCCAATCTCTTTTTCAGCTTACGGTTCCGCCTCTCGGTGGTCGCCTCCAGCATCGTGCTGGTGACGTTTTTCATCGCGCTGTCGTTCTTCTCCGAGCACGATCCGGCCTACCTGATCGCCTTCGGAACGTTCTACGTCTCCTGCTTCGTCTTCACCTCCTATGTGAACTGGAAGCTCAACCGCGAACGCTACAAGGTTTTCCTCAACGCCTTCGAGGCGAAGATCCAGCAGAACGAAGCTTCCGAGCGGGGAATGGCGCTTCTGCGGCTGTCCAACACCGATCCGCTGACCGGTCTCGACAACCGCCGCGCCATCGATCAGCAGCTGCGCGACTACTGGAACGATTGGCAGAAGCTCGGCAAGAACTTCACCGCCATGCTGATCGATGTCGATTTCTTCAAGAAATACAACGACTGCTACGGCCACCAGGAGGGCGACCGCTGCCTCATTCTCGTGGCCAATGCGCTCGGCGAAGCGATCAGGAACTATCACGGCTCGATCGGCCGCTACGGCGGCGAGGAGTTCATCGTCCTTGCTCGCCTGGATACGCGCGAGCAGGCGGCCGAGCTTGCGGAGGTCATCTGCCGCACGGTTGAAAGCATGGGGCTGATCCACGAGCAGCGACGCGACGGCGTGTCCATCGTCACCGTCAGCGTCGGCGCCGCCTTCACCCGCAATCACACCGGCGCCAAGCTCGAGAAAATCATCCACGAGGCCGACCGCGCGCTTTACGCCGCCAAGGCGAGCGGGCGAAACTGCTCGAAGCTGTTCGATCCGAACGATCCGCAGAGCAGCGACGAGAGCGAGAACATCGCGGCCCTCCTGAAGATCGCCGTCGACCAGAACCTGGTATCCCTCGTCTACCAGCCGATCACGAACGTGACGACTGGCGAGGTCGATGCCGTCGAGGCGCTGATGCGCCTGACGATGCTGGACGGCACCTCGGTTCCGCCAAGCCTCTTCATCCCGGTCGCCGAGCGGACCGGCGCCATTCTCGATCTCGGCCGCTGGGCGATAAAGACCGTGTGCCGCGAACTGCTTGTCGACAATCACGTTCCCTTGGTCAGCGTCAATGTCTCGCCGATCCAGCTGAAGACGCCGGGCTTTGCGACCTCGGTCGCGGCGATCCTGGGAGAAACCGGGGTTGCCGGAAGCCGGCTCGCCTTCGAAATCACCGAAGGGCTGGAGATGGAGATGCACTCGGGCATCCTGCGCTGCATCAGCGACCTGGAGACCCTTGGCATCCGCATCTGGCTGGACGATTTTGGAACCGGCTTCGCCGGCCTCTCCTGGCTGCGCCTGATCGATTTCGACACGGTGAAGATCGACCGGTCGTTCCTGCACGATTGCGCCACGCCGAAGGGCCGCGCGATGCTGCAGGACATCATCGGGCTCGTGCGCAACCGCGGCCACAAGATCCTGATCGAGGGCGTGGAAACCGACGAGCAACTGGCCCTGATGCGGCGCTTTCGGATCGACCATGTCCAGGGTTTCCACGTCGGACGCCCGGCGCCAGCGGACATGTTCCGCACGCCCACCGACAAGCCACGTCTCCCGCTTCGAAACGGCGTCCGTAACTAGAAGCCTTGTCGACTTCATTTGCCACGATTTGCGGTCGACAGAAGGCAAACCGGTATCGGCGAACGGGAATGCCGCTGCCGCTTCCCGTTCGGCGCTGATCAATGACATCGGCAAGCGAAACGCCCGGCCGCGCCCCGCGTCTTCGGCATCGTCAGCGCGCGCCCGCGCAACCTCGGCAAGGAACGTGAAGCCCGACGCGAATAAATGTTGCGCTCCGACCGAACCGGTGCGTAGGATACGGGAGACTACACTGCCGCCGGATACAATCTCACATTGTGCCCATGGAGGCGCGTGATGGCCATCGGGGACCAGCAGGACGTCGGCGTCGAACAGACCATATCTCCGCCCAGCAGCGTGGAGGTTCTGGCACAGCTTGAGCGCATTCGCCTGAGCGCCGAATTCGATGCTCCAGACCGCGACCGTAAATTCCTGGCCTATGTCATCGAGGAAACGCTGGCCGGGCGCGGCGACCGCATCAAGGCCTATTCCATTGCCACCGAGGTTTTCGGCCGGGATTCCTCCTTCGACCCGCAAACGGATCCCGCCGTTCGGATCGAGGCGGGCCGCATTCGTCGGGCACTCGAACGCTATTACCTCGTCGCCGGACGCAGCGACCCGATCGTGATCCGGATGCCGAAGGGCGCCTATGTGCCGACCTTCGAAAGACGAGCCGAAAAGCAGCCAGCACCCGTTAGAGAAAGCGGAATGCCACCGTCCGAAGCCGCGCCGGTCGGCTGGCGTCATCTCCGCCGCATCCTGCTTGGCGCTGCGGCGCTTGTCTGTGGCCTCGCCGGTCTGTCGGCCGGCTTGCTGCTTCTTTCCGGTGACAACAGTACGGCGGCCAGTCGGCCAAATATTCCGAAGGTGATCGTCACGCCTTTCGAGGACATCTCGGGGACGCGGCAATCGGCGATGATGGCGCAGGGGCTGACGGACGAAGTCGTGAGCAACCTCGCCAAATTCAAGGAGATCGTACCGGTCACGGTCAGCGATCCGTTACGGACACCGGCCGATCAAACCTATGCGCTTGAGGGACGGGTAAGGCTCGAGGCAGAGCGGCTGCGGCTGGTCGTGAGGCTCATCCAGCGATCCGACGGGGCGGTCGTCTGGGCGAACACCTACGACGAACGACTGCAGTCCGGCGACGTCATCGATCAGCAGGCAAGGACGGCGGCCGCGGTCTCGAGCGCGGTGGCAGAACCCTATGGCGCCATCTTCCAGGCAAGCGCAGCCGAACTCAGGCGTTCGGTTCCCGAGGGCTGGCAGGCCTATGCCTGCTCCCTCACCTACTACGACCATCGCGGCGACATCGATCCGCAATCCCGTCGCTCCGCCGAGGAGTGCCTGCAGCGCGCGACCCGGCAATTCCCGACCTACGCCACCGCTTGGGCGCTTCTGTCGATGAGCTATATAGATGCGCTGAGCAATGGCCTCGATCCCTCGGCCTCAGCAGGGCTGCTGGAACAGGCTGGCGAAGCGGCGGCGCACGCCGTCGATCTTGCCCCCTTCGACGTTCGCGCCCTCGAAGCACAGATGCTCGTCCTCTTCGCTCGCGGCGAAGTCGATGCTGCCCTGGCCGTCGGCGCCCGCGCGCTTGCCATCAATCCCAACGACACCGAACTTGCCGGCGCATACGGCCTCCGGCTCGCGCAGTCGGGCCAATGGGATGCGGGCTGCAAGCTGCTGTCGGACGCCACCGAACGCAACCTCGGCCAGACTGGCGTTTTCGAAAGGGGGTTGGCAAGCTGCGCCTATTTCGCCGGCGACTATGTCGCCGCCGAACGGTGGGCGCGCCTCGCCAATCCGGGCGCCAACCCGGCCGACCGGGTCCTGCTGCTTGCGATTCTCGGAAAGCTCGGCAAGACGGACCAGGCGCGTGAGGAGCGAAAGTGGTTCGAGACCAACGCGCCGGCATTCCTCGGTGACCTCGGACAAGCGATTGCCCTTCAGTTTCACCGTCCCGAGGATCAGCACCGACTGTTCGACGGCCTGCGCGCCGCCGGCGTTGCTGTGCCCGAAGCGGAGTATCAGCAGGCAGGTACCACCAGCGCGATACGCTGATCAGATATTGCCGGGTTCAAGCTCGCCGTCACGGACGGCGGGTGCAGCCGCCTTCTCTGGCGCCGCATCAGAGCGCGCCCAGACCATCAGCAGATCATGCGCGACACTCAGAACGATCGGCCCGAGAAAAAGACCGATCAGGCCATAGGACAGCGTGCCGCCAAGCACCCCGAGCAGGATCACCAGCGTCGGCGTCGACAGCCCGCGTGCCACCAGGATCGGCTTCATCACATTGTCGATGACGAACAGCGGGATCAACAGAATCGTCAGCAACAGCGCCGGACCGAAATCCATGGTGAACCAGGCCCAGATCATGACGGGCAGCAACACCAGCGCGGGGCCGATCTGGATGATGCAGAGGATCAGCACGACGAAGGCAATCGCGCCAGGTGCCGGAACATCGAACAGGCTGAGCACCAGTCCGCACAGAAATGCCTGTAGCAGCGCCACGCCGATGACGCCGCGCGCCACGTTGCGGATCGTCGCCGTCGCCAGCTTGAGGAAACCGATGCCCCGCTGGCCGCCGATCCTGCCGGCAAAGCGCTGTGCCATTTCCGCCAGCCGCTCCGCCGAACCGAAGAGAAAACCTGCGATCAACACCGAGACCACAAAACTTAAGACCTCGGCGCCGACGCTCGCGACCTTGCCGAGAACCTTGGTCCCGGCTTGCATCAGCGCCGGTTCGATCTTGCTCAGCAGTGCTTCGATATTGCCCGACGCCATGCTCCAGACCGCATGTATGCGCTCGCCGACGACAGGCCACGTGCGGATATATTCCGGCGGGACCGGTACGCTCAGAGAACCGTCGGCAAGCCTGGCAAGCAGCGCCTGCAACCCTTCGGCAAAGCTGACCGCGATCGCAGTCAGTGGGGCGACGATGACGGCGAGGCATATCAGCGTGATCAGGAATGAGGCAAGGCGCCGCGAGCCGAGCAGGCGTCCCAGCCGGGCATAGGCTGGAAAGAGCGCCACCGCGAGGATTGCCGCCCATATCAGAATGATCGCGAAGGGTGCGATCAGCGTCAGAGACCAGTAGGCCAGAAGCCCGACGATGCCGATCCGGGCGATATCCGTGATCTTCGCCTCGATGGAAGGCGACCCGTTCGTTCCGTTGCGGACCACATTCGATCGGGAAGGATCCTCGTCCATGCTAGCCCCTTCCCCCTGACGCGAAACAGCCGACACCCGCAGCTCTATGCTCGCCGGCACCTTGCAAGCTCTACCGTCACGTGGATGGCACGCCCACGGCAACCGTGAGGCAGTAACATACAGTAGAATACGCCTGCCGGGCTTCCCGATCCGCCGGCCTCCTCTAGAGATTCCATTGACTGATGACGGCTGTGGTCAGAGACTGCTGCGCGATCAGCTTGAAATTGCAGAACAAGAAGCGTCGACAGGGGGCTGTCCCGCGCGCCAGTCCAAGCGCCCGTGCCATTGCCCAATACACGAGGGAGGCTGGATAGATGATCAAAAAGACGATCATCGCGCTCGGCAGCGCAATCGCGGTTTTGATAACAACACCCGTCACGGCGGTTCTTGCACAGCAGACAGCAGCCGCACCGGCTGCTCAGGAACAACAGACAGCACCCGAGCCGCTCAGCGACGATGAGCTCGAGGTGCTGGTGGCGCGCATCGCGCTTTACCCGGACGAGTTGGTGGCGCTCATTTCCGCCGCCGCGCTCTATCCTTTGCAGATCGTCGAGGCAGAACGGTTTCTTGAGGCTCGCGAGAAGAAACCCGACATGAAGCCGAAAGACGACTGGGACGGCAGCATCATATCGCTGCTGAACTACCCCCAGATCGTCAAGATGATGAGCGAGGATCTCGAGTGGACGCAGTCTTTCGGCGATGCGATCGCCAATCAGCAGAAAGACGTGCTGATGGCCATCCAGCAACTGCGTGACGAGGCGGTCGCGAAGAACATCATCAAGACCGACGACAAGGTAAAGGTGGTCCAGGAAGGCGACAACGTCGTCATCCAGGCGGCCAATCCGGAAACCATCTATGTGCCGCAGTATCCGCCGGAGATGCTCTACGAGCCGAACTATGCACCGGCGCCGATCGGCTACTATGACGAGCCCTATCCCGCCTACTGGTATCCGGGTGCGGCCTTCTTCGCCGGTGCGGTCACGGGTGCGGCCTTCGCCGCGATCGTCGACTGGGACGATTGGGGCGTCTGGGGTGGCCGCTGGAACGGCGGCGACATGGACATCGACTGCAACAACTGCTTCAACAACATCAACGGCAAGGTGAAGTGGAACGACGTCGACTGGAAGAATGTCGATCGCAGCAAGATCAACTTCAATCGTGACCAGCTTCAGCATTTCGACCGAAACAGCATCAAGAACAACATCAAGGCGAACGGCAACAACAACCTGCGCAACCGCGCCGCCGAGATCAATCGCGACCGGCCGAACGCACGGCCCGGCGGAGGTGGCGGCGGCCAGATCAGGGATGTGCGCAAGAGCACGCTCGACGGGCTGAAAGCGCAGCAGAGACCGGCAGCTCGGCCCGGCGGCGGCGGTGGCGGTCAGGCGATCGCCAAGGCCCGCGCTGGGGACGGAAAGCCGAGCATCAATCGCCCGGGCAACAAGCCGTCGCAGGTCAACCGCAGCGGTGGCAAGAAGAAGATGGCGGCAAAGGCGCAGAACCGGCCGAAGAAGCCATCGGGCCTTGGCAATGTCAATTCCGGACGGCGTGAGGTCGCTTCCTCACGCCGCGGCGGGCAAAGCCTTGGCGGTGGTCATCGCGGCGGTGGGCGGCCACAGATGAGCCGTGGTGGCGGCCGGCCGCCGATGCACCGTGGCGGTGGCGGACGCGGCGGCGGCGGCCGCAGACGTTGATCGGATCACAGGAGAACGACCATGACAAAGCTCTTCAATTCCCTTCTCCTGGGATCAGCGATGGCGCTGGTTCTGGTAGCGACGCCGATCGGCTCCGCCTATTCGCAGGACAAACCGCCTGCCGATAAACCTGCTGGCGATCAAGCTGCCGGCGATCAGCCTGCGGGAGACCAACCGTCGGCCGATCAGCCGCCGGCGGACCAGATGGTGGGTGGGCTGGATGCCTATGCCGCCGCAGAAGACCCGCCGGTCTTCGACGATCCGGACAAAGCCATCGGCGAATTCAAGGCCAGGCTGGCCGCGGATGATTTCGACGGCCTGGCAAAACTTTTGGGGCTTAATGCGGAGAAGCTGAAAGACAGCGAAGGGGTGAAGGATACGTTCGCTCTTATCCGCGAAGGGGCAGCGCGCAATGTCGTCGTTCGCGATCTGGAGGGTCGAAAGATCCTGCAGATCGGCGACCGGCTCTGGCCCTTGCCCTTCCCGCTCACCAAGGGCGATGACGGCAAATGGGCCTTCGATACCTATGTCGGGCTCGAAGAGATCGTCAATCGTCGCGTCGGCGAGAACGAGTTGCAGGCGATCGACACGGTCGAGGCCTATGTCGATGCCCAGAAGGAATACGCCTCTGAGGATCGCGACTCCGACGGCGTGCTCGAATATGCCCAGAAGCTGATCAGCACGCCCGGCCAGACCGACGGTCTCTATTGGCCGGCCGACCAGGGGGATGGCGAAAGCCCCGTCGGAGACTCGATCAGCGAAGCGGCCCTGGAAAAGGCAAAGGCTGGCGAAGGATACTTCGGCTACCGCTTCCGTATCCTGACCTCGCAGGGCGACAACATTGCCGGCGGTCGCTACGACTATGTGATCAACGGCAACATGATCGGCGGCTTTGCGCTGATCGCCTGGCCGGTCACCTATGCGGAGACGGGCGTGAAGACCTTCGTCGTCAACCAGCAGGGCATCGTCTACGAGCGCGACCTCGGGCCGAGCACGGAAGCAATCGTACCCTTCATCGACCGCTTCGATCCGGACGACAAGTGGTCCGTCGTCGACGATTGACGGGGATGCTACCATCGGCATGAACGATAACGCCGCCCAGTCGGGCGGCGTCAGACAATAACATCGCCGGCCCGTCCGCCAGCCTCTTCCTTTGCCTCAAACAAGTATCAAGGGCATATCGAGCGAGGCTCGGAATTTGCGCGGCTCGATCGGGCCTGCTGTCAGCGAAGCTCCCTCCGGGAAATGGGTCTGGACACGATGGGCCACATTGGCAAGGCCGATGCCGAGCCCGTGCGTCATCCCCGCCGCAGTCGCTGCGGCAACATCGTTTTCGACGATCAGATTGAGCCTGTCCCCGCGCCTTGCCGCGCGGATCAGGATTTCGACTGTGCTGCTGGAACGACCGACGCCGTGCTTGACCGCGTTCTCGACCAAAGGCTGCAGGATGAGACTTGGAACTTTCGCATCCTCGAGTTCGCCGGGAATGTCGATCCGAACGCGCATCCGGTCCGAAAACCGCTCCTTTTCGATCTCGAGATATTCCTTCTGCAGCGCCATCTCGTCGGCAAGCCTGAGTTCACGCAGGGGGTCGAGCTGCAGCGTCGAGCGCAGGAAGCCCGAAAGCGACATGATCATCCTTTCGGCCCGCTCGGAGGCCCCCTCCTCGACAAGGCCGGTAATGGAATTAAGCGTGTTGAAAAGGAAATGCGGGTTGATCTGGTACTGCAGCGCCCGCATTTGCGCCGCGAGCGCCTCTTCGCGCGACGCGATCAGCTTCAGGTCGCGGTCGCGCACGTCCATGTGATTGAGCAACGCGACGAAGAGAAACGACCAGCCGAAGAAGATCGACATGCGATAGCAGACCGCATAGGCGTAATCCATGATGTTGAACGGCACGACCACGGGCAGCATGATCAGGCTGCAGAGATAGGCGTCCAGCAGCGACATGCCGAGAGAGCTGACCAGCGACAGCAACAGACACGCCGCGATTTGCCGGCCATAGCTCTGCCGCCGCATCCGGCTGAGAAGCCCCGCGAGGAGGATGGCGACGAGGACAAAGACTGCTTCGAGCGCCAGCTTGCCGAGAAGGGGTTTCAGCGGATTGTTCCCGATCGTGAGCCAGATGGGACTGCTGATCAGGAATTCGGCCGCCGCGTAGATCAGTGCCAGCCGCAGGGTGACGACGCGAAACCGGTTGCCGTCCAGGAAACCGTCGGTGGGAATGGTGATGTGCTTCATCAAACTCTGTCGTGCTGAATTCGGGTTCAAGCCCCAGGCGCCAGCATGACGAGGGGCCGCTATTTGAAAAAGCAAATAAAGAAATGTAGCAACTAAAAGGATCACTCGGTTCCGTCTTTCCGCGCGAAGATTGCGGCGGAAGTCAGATGGCTCGGTCCCGTGGAAGGCCACGTGGGCCGACGACGGCAGGCGTCGGGCGAGAGTGCGTTGAGGGACGGGTTGACCACGAAACAGGCGTGGCTGCGATCATGGAGATTGTGATGGCATGTCGCGGGTGTCGCCTATCGTTACGGGCGCTGGGCCGATAGCGTCATGGTCCAGCGCTCTCTGGGTACGGGCTCGACGACGCCGCCACCGCCGCCGCCCCTCTCAACCCGATGAGGGTCGCCCCTGTGTGCGCCGTTCAAACGTCAAAAAGCCCGCTTGGATTTCTCCATGCGGGCTTTTTTTGATTTGGTTGCGGGGGCAGGATTTGAACCTGCGGCCTTCAGGTTATGAGCCTGACGAGCTACCGGGCTGCTCCACCCCGCGTCCAGCGCAAATCCCTGTGGGATTTGGCGCGGTAGCGTAAACCGCTTGGCGGTTTATGCTTTTTCCGGTCCGGGTTTTGCGAAGCAAAATCCCGTTGTGTGTTTCGATTTTACCTACGCAAAAAGGCCGCTTGGTGGCGGCCCTTGCGTTTCGGCTTGGCCGAGTTTTGTGTCGAGAAGATTTCCGGATTTTATCTTGCGCTTTGCAGACCTGGCAGCGACCTACTCTCCCGCGTCTTAAGACGAAGTACCATCGGCGCTGGGGCGTTTCACGGCCGTGTTCGGAATGGGAACGGGTGCAGCCACCCCGCCAGAACCACCAGGTCGGCAAAGCGCAAGATTTGCGTCTAGCGGACGCAAACCGGATTGAGAAGCTGGTGAGTTGGTCGAGCCAACTCGTTTTGTTTTGAACACGTCGCTCATCTGAAGATGAGCATGAGCAATGGGAACGATCAAGCCAATCGAACGATTAGTACTGGTAAGCTTCATGCGTTGCCGCACTTCCACACCCAGCCTATCAACGTGGTCGTCTTCCACGGTTCTCAAGGGAATACTCGTTTTCAGGTTGGTTTCCCGCTTAGATGCCTTCAGCGGTTATCCATTCCATATATAGCTACCCTGCTATGCCCTTGGCAGGACAACAGGTCCACCAGAGATATGTCCATCCCGGTCCTCTCGTACTAGGGACAGATCCTGTCAATATTCCTACACCCACGGCAGATAGGGACCGAACTGTCTCACGACGTTCTGAACCCAGCTCACGTACCGCTTTAATTGGCGAACAGCCAAACCCTTGGGACCTGCTCCAGCCCCAGGATGCGATGAGCCGACATCGAGGTGCCAAACAACCCCGTCGATATGGACTCTTGGGGGTCATCAGCCTGTTATCCCCGGCGTACCTTTTATCCGTTGAGCGATGGCCCTTCCACGCGGGACCACCGGATCACTATGACCGACTTTCGTCTCTGCTCGACTTGTCAGTCTCGCAGTCAGGCGGGCTTATGCCATTGCACTCGACGACCGATTTCCGACCGGTCTGAGCCCACCATCGCGCGCCTCCGTTACTCTTTCGGAGGCGACCGCCCCAGTCAAACTACCCACCATACACTGTCCCGGATCCGGATAACGGACCGCGGTTAGACATCCATGACGATAAGGGTGGTATTTCAAGGATGGCTCCACAAGAACTGGCGTCCCTGCTTCAAAGCCTACCACCTATCCTACACATGCCGACACGAATGCCAGTGTAAAGCTATAGTAAAGGTGCACGGGGTCTTTCCGTCTGACCGCAGGAACCCCGCATCTTCACGGGGAATTCAATTTCACTGAGTCTATGCTGGAGACAGCGGGGAAGTCGTTACGCCATTCGTGCAGGTCGGAACTTACCCGACAAGGAATTTCGCTACCTTAGGACCGTTATAGTTACGGCCGCCGTTTACTGGGGCTTCGATTCAGAGCTTGCACCCCTCCTCTTAACCTTCCAGCACCGGGCAGGCGTCAGACCCTATACGTCGTCTTGCGACTTCGCAGAGCCCTGTGTTTTTGATAAACAGTCGCTACCCCCTGGTCTGTGCCACCCCAACAGACTTGCGTCCCTTGGGGTCACGCTTCTTCCGAAGTTACGCGTGCAATTTGCCGAGTTCCTTCAGCATAGTTCTCTCAAGCGCCTTGGTATACTCTACCTGACCACCTGTGTCGGTTTCGGGTACGGTCTATACGGTGGAGCTATTTCCTGGAACCGCGTCCCCGCCCACACAATCCAATAAGTGTGAACAAGTTAAGCGATCCGTCACTACCACCAGGCCCACGAATATTAACGTGGTTCCCATCGACTACGCGTGTCCGCCTCGTCTTAGGGGCCGGCTAACCCTGCTCAGATTAACTTTAAGCAGGAACCCTTGGTCTTTCGGCGAGAGGGTCTCTCACCCTCTTTATCGTTACTCATGTCAACATTCGCACTTCCGATACCTCCAGGACCCCTCACGGGTATCCCTTCACAGGCTTACGGAACGCTCCGCTACCACACGTCTTGCGACGTATCCTCAGCTTCGGTGCATGGCTTTAG